>JAUVCS010000105.1 GCA_030590745.1 Desulfuromusa sp. | reverse complement strand
GTGGCTGAAGAAGAGTTCACAGTTGGCAAAAGCGCCAGAGCCAGCGTTACCAACGCCAACTTTTTTACCGGCCAGATCTTTAATTGACTTGATGCCGGAGCCTTTTTTGACGACCAGTTGAGCAGGTGCACCATAAAGGAAAGAAACTGCGCGAACATCGGTATACTTCTTTGTGTCATTTTTCATCAGGCCATTGGCGCCGAGGTATACATGACCAGAGTAAACAGTGGCAAAGTCCATTTTACCGGAGTTAACTTTACGCAGGTTCTCAACTGAACCGGCAGAGGATTGAGCTTTGACGCTGATTGTATCAATTGCTTTGACTGGCTTGTAAACCTGAATGGCATTGGCAACAGTCTGGAAGGTTCCACCAGCTGGACCGCCACCGAAAACAATACGATCTTTCTTGGCGAGAGCCGGCATGCTGAAAGCGACGGTAGCTACGATAAGTAGCGATAAAACTTTAACAACTTGTTTCATTTTTACATTCTCCTTGGTGTGGGTTGATAACATTGTGGTGCTGACAATAAAAGTCAGATTACTGGGTTAGCTTTTCTGACCAACGGACAGATGATACACTGTGATATTTTTTCTAGGTCTGACAGGTAATTGAATTATGCCTTGTACCTTGTATCATAAGCAGAAGCATAGCAAAAAAAGTCAGACTGTTTTGTTGATATGTGAAGAACATGAGCAAGGATAGTGCCATTTATAGAATCATGTTATTATTTTACAAATCTGCGCAAACAGGTGTGGTTTTGAATGCTTTTCCGGTTTTATCTGGATGGTTTTGAAGCCTGGTGTGGCTATTTTTCGCCACCAGTGGTCGGGAACCGCCATTTCTGTTCTGCAGCATAGCGTTTGGGTGTCAGTTATTGTTGTCATCTGGTCTACTGAATTCACAGGTTTTTAGTCGTAGAATTCGTTTAGGGGACGATGTTTTGCTCAATCAAACGACTTGACTGTGTTTGGTGTATAGTCGAAGCTGCTGAATCTTGATACTTTGTATTTCATGTCAGGGAAGATTGGGAAACGTGAGGATGTTGAGAAAGAGTTTCAGAGCTCCGGCCAAAATTAATCTGTGTTTGCACGTATTGGGTCGTCTTGAAGATGGTTATCACGAGGTTGCAATGGCAATGCAGCGGGTTGAACTGTGTGATGATATTCACCTTCAGCTTGGCGGAGCTTCGGGTGTCCGAGCGGTCTGCAGGGGGGTCGAGCTATTGCCAGGGGAAGAAAATATCACTGCGCGAGCGGCGCGACTGTTTCTGGAAAAAACCGCTATTGATGTTGGCATCGACATAAATATCAAGAAGAATATACCGGTTGCTGCCGGTCTGGGTGGGGGGTCCTCTGATGCCGCGACAGTTCTTCTGGGTTTAAATGAAATGCTTGGGAAAAGTCTGGGTATGGAGCAATTGTTATTATTGGCGGAAGAGCTTGGTGCCGATGTTCCGTTTTTTATTTTTCAGCAACCAGCCTGGGCAACTGGAATCGGTACGAAGCTTGAACTATTACCGGTTTTGCCGGAGGTTGCTTATCTGTTAATTAATCCAGGAATAGCTGTTTCTACCGCCGATGTTTACCGAAGATTACAGTTGACAAAAGGGGGTGAACTGGCTAACCTTCCAAGGTTTTCTGTTGTGACAAGAGATGATCTTTGTGCCGCGCTGCACAATGATCTTGAGTCGGTGACTCTGCCACAATTTCCACTCATAGCAGAAATTAAGCAGAGGTTGCTTGCTCTGGGAGCCCTAGGTGCTTTGATGTCGGGCAGTGGAGCTACTGTTTTTGGAGTTTTTACAGATTTTACCGCGGCGAATAAAGCGGCTGAAGAGCTGACTGCTGAGACGGACTGGTGGGTATATCCAGTTCGCCCAATTTAGTGGGTCAGAAAAATTTTAGGTTGACAGTAGAAACCAACTTGGGTAAAAGCTGCCGGTTTACTATCTGATAATTTGATTTTGATGATTTTTAAAATTTTAATGGGGCATGGCCAAGCGGTAAGGCACCGGATTTTGATTCCGGCATTCCCAGGTTCGATCCCTGGTGCCCCAGCCATTTTATTGTAGTTAGCGAATGAAAATTTCAGTCCGGGTTGGTTGAATTTTGCAGCTGGCATAATTCAACCATTTTGCGTTCTTCCAGCCAGAAAAGGTAGATGACCTGTGGGGATGATTAAGATTTTTGCTGGTAATTCTAATCAGCCACTCGCCAATGATATTTGTCAACATCTGAATGTCACCACCGGGAATGCTAAGGTCAGAACTTTTTCAGACGGCGAGATCCTGGTTGAGATCGGTGAGAATGTCCGCGGTCGAGATGTTTATGTCATTCAATCAACATCTTCGCCGGCTAATCATAATCTGATGGAACTGCTGGTGATGGTTGATGCTTTAAAGCGGGCATCTGCCGCACGGATCAATGCAGTTGTCCCTTACTTTGGTTATGCGAGACAGGATCGCAAGGTGGCTCCAAGGGCTCCTATCACCGCAAAACTGGTTGCAGATATGATGTCTGTTGCCGGGATTGATCGACTATTGACCATGGATCTCCATGCTGGGCAAATTCAGGGCTTTTTTGATATTCCCGTGGATCATCTTTATGCAGCCCCGGTTATGCTTGGTGAGATCCGGCAGCAAAACTTTTCTGATTTGATTATCGTCTCCCCTGATGCTGGAGGAACCGAACGTGCCCGGGCATTTGCCAAGCGACTTCACGCCGGTCTGGCAATTATTGATAAGCGGCGTAGTGGTCCGAATGTCGCCGAGGTGATGCATATTATTGGTGATGTGAAGGGAAAAAATTGTGTCATTATTGATGATATGATTGATACTGCAGGAACCCTTTGTGCTGCAGCTTCTGCTCTGCAGGAACAGGGTGCCGCTGATGTTTACGCCTGTGCAACCCATGGTGTGCTTTCCGGCCCTGCTCTGGAACGAATTTCTGAGAGTCCTCTGAAAAAAGTTTATATTACTGATACAATTCACTCTCAGGAAAAACTGGCTCAGTGTGATACTTTGCATCGCTTGTCGGTTAGTCATTTGCTGGCTGAGGCAATCCGCCGCACCCATAATGCTGAATCGGTCAGCTCACTTTTTGTATAAACGGAAT
Source organism: Desulfuromusa sp. (assembly GCA_030590745.1). Taxonomy (GTDB): domain Bacteria; phylum Desulfobacterota; class Desulfuromonadia; order Desulfuromonadales; family Geopsychrobacteraceae; genus Desulfuromusa. Next base: position 1,723 of record JAUVCS010000105.1, on the reverse strand, counting down.
TAGTTTCCTTAATAATGGAGGACAGATAGATGGCTCAAATAGAACTGAATGTTGATATTCGTGAGAAAAGCGGCAAAGGTGTTGCCCGCAAGTTAAGAGCAGCCGGAAAATTGCCAGCGGTTGTTTATGGTAAGGGGTTTGAAACAATAACAATTACTGTAGATCCGAAGGAGCTTGAAAATGCTGTTTCTGGTGAAACTGGATTGAATACTCTGATTACCTTGAAAGGTACAGCGGGGCTTGATGGCAAGGTTGTTATCCTGAAGGAAGCAAATGTTCATCCAATCCGCCGTAATATGATCAGTGCTGATTTTTATGCGATCAATCTCAAGGAAAAATCTACATTCATGGTCCCAATCAATGTTATTGGAACTGCTGCCGGGCAGACAGAGGGTGGTTCTCTGCAGCTGGTCCGGAATGAGTTGGAGGTTCTTTGTCTACCAACAGAAGTTCCACAAAATATCGATATTGAGGTCACTGCTCTTGAAATTGGCGATACCATCCACATTGAAGAGGTTGTCGCTCCAGAGGGCGTTGAGCTTGTTCATGACGTCAACTTTACCGTTATTACCCTGAGCCTTATCAAGGTTGAGGTTGAGCCTGTTGATGAGGATGAACTGGAAGATGTTGAAGGTGCCGATGCGGATGAGGATGCAGCCGAAGGTGACGAAGCTGCGGCTGAATAACCTTTACGACTGGATTCAGGGTGAAACTATTGGTTGGGTTGGGAAACCCTGGCGATAAATACTCAGCAACTCGACATAATATTGGATTCATGGTGGCTGAGCAGGTTGCTCGGTGTCACCGGGTTGTACTGAAGAAAAAAGGTTATCAGGGCATCTATGGGGTTGGCCGGGTGGGAACCTGTGAAACAACTGTTCTCCTGCCTCAAACCTTTATGAATTGCAGTGGTTCCAGCGTGAATGCCGCCTATCGATCCCTCGGAATTGAGCCGGGGGATTTGATTGTGATTTATGATGATCTGGATCTCCCCTTCGGCCGGTTACGGGTCAAGACTGATGGTGGCCATGGTGGTCATAACGGCTTGCGGGATATTGTTGCTGTTCTGGGCTGCAAAGATTTTGTTCGGTTGCGGGTCGGTATTGGACGACCGGAACATGGCAATGTGACGGGGCATGTTCTGAGTCGATTTTCTACAAATGAACAAAAGTTACTTCCTCAGTTGCTTGATACTGCTGCTGACGCGGTTGAAAGAATATTATCAAGCGGGGCAACTGAGGCAATGAATTCATTCAATAACTACAATCTGCTAGATTAATATTAACACACACAGAGAGGTGAAGAACGAATGCAACTGCAAATGTGGGCTCCTATTCTAGGAATAGTCGGATTTGTGATCGCGATTGTGCTCTACAACATTGTCAAAGCACAGCCGGTCGGTAATGAGAAGATGCGTGAGATTTCTGATGATATCCACAACGGCGCCATGGCTTTTCTTGGCCGTGAGTATCGGGTGTTGGCCATCTTCATTGTTGTGGTTTTTATTCTGATTGCTATCGCCATGAATATTCAGACTGCCCTGGCATTTCTTGGTGGTGCTGCCTGCTCCATGACTTGCGGTTTTATCGGCATGAAAGCAGCAACCCGAGCTAATGTCAGAACCTGTGAAGCTGCTCGTGCACATGGGCAAGCCAAAGCTTTGGAAGTCTCTTTTAACGGCGGTGCCGTTATGGGATTGGCAGTTGCATCGCTGGGTCTGGTT
>JAUVCS010000118.1 GCA_030590745.1 Desulfuromusa sp. | reverse complement strand
ACGCCATCTTTATTGGTATCGATGTTAAGATCGAGATCGTTATCGTTATCAGAATCGATCGCCCAGATAACATTGCCGCCGTCTGTCGCAATATCACCATTTCCATCAAAATAAGAGTATGCAAAACCGATCGCTACGATGCTCTCAGCCAACAACTGTCGGGCACCACTTTGCGTTCTCGATAAATCGGAAATGCCATCGCTGGCATCTGGATATTGATACAATGAATACGAAAAGGTTTCATTTGCACCCAGAGCACCATCCCCATCCCCATCGACTGCAAAAGTTATCGCCGGATGACCTGTAGCCGTAGCATCCAATCCATAGGTTAGATTACGCGAACGAACATCGGTTATAGAAAAACTGCCCGACTGTTCCGGATCATAACCTGCCATGCGCAGTTCTCTTGCCATAAAGCCAATACTGGCTCTGAGGTTTTGCTGTGCCTCAGCAACCTGTTCCTGGACCCGATAGCTGTCTTGTTGGGTTTTAAATGCCGAATAAACACCAGTCATGGCAATGCCGGAAATGACCAGCGCAACAAGTAACTCAACCAGAGTAAAGCCGTTTTTATGTTTTTGTGATGTGAGATCTTTCATAATACCTTTATGCGCCTAGCGTAACGACACTCCTCCCGCTATTGTCTGTGTCAAACTATAGGTTTTACTTATTTTGATGTGAGTCAGCACCACAGTCCCCACCGTGCCGGAAGCGGTAGCATCAGAAGCAAAACCAGCAGGAAAAGCAGTTGAGGAAATACACACACCCTTGTCAACGGTCACAGCAGCAATACTGTTTCCACTTTCATCTGTGAACACGTAACTGCCACCCTCACAAGGGGTGCCAACACCTGCAGTAAAATCCATTGTCGCTGTTGAGTTTGTTTTCGCCGCGATCGTTCGTGCTTTTTGCATATTGGAGTATAGATTCCGCGCCGCCCCTTTTAATCGATAATTTGGCAACCAATGACTTATTGTCGGAATTGCAATAGTGGTCATGATACCAATTAAGGCGACAACAACGATCACTTCTATAAGGGTAAAGCCTTTAGTATTTTTCATTTTTTCATCTCACTGTATTGCGCATGATAAATCTTTTTAATGCAAAATCATTGCCACCCATGGAAACACCCCAAAACTAGGCCTGTTCATCGACAAGGACAAATCCGTTGCCGTCAGATTGCAAACAATACACAGCACCATCATGCAAAGGATGCATAGTGACGGGGATGAAAATCCTCAGTTCGTATCTCGGTTGATTTTGCCGATACAACCCTTGCAATAACAAACTAAAAACATTATCAGTCTTTAATTGTAATAATATAATAAACGGGGAGGGGATGTCAAGCATGGAAGAATGCTGAAGTTCAGGTTTTCGTGACCATTTAAAATATTCTGGAACAGAAAAAAGTTGACCCCGGTTGTATGCGCAACCGGGGTCAAAATAGTAATTGAATCAAATTATCATTAAAGTGTCCAAGCGTGACCTTGCAGCATGATCTGATCAATGGTGCGACCATGCTTGATTTCAACCAAGTAATAATTGAATGGGTGTCACCCTCCAGGATGTTGGAAATTCAGTGTAAATAATTAAAAGCATCGAAATCCTAATCATCGCCATGCTTCAATAGCCACTCAGCGCGTGGGTCATAGATGCTGTCAAACTTAGCAAGCATCTCCTCTTTTTTCCCCCCGGTCAGAATAATGACTTTCTCGGTCAACCAATAATCTACAGTTTTTTTTGTCGGAAAAATCTGGACAACGGTCCCTTCACTGATGCTATCCCGCGATCCAACCACAACCGGCGTAATTCCGTCGTCATAATAAACGGACTCAACTTTATAGATTGTATCACGTAATTGAATCAATTCCTTGTCGGGGGAGTGCTCAATAACAGTGCCAACGACAAAATCTTCAGCAAATACAAGTGTCGTGACCGACAACAACAATATCACTGCCATTAAAATACTTGTTCTTCTCATAGGTATCTCCACTTTCTGTCTAAACCAAGCGGCTAAATGTTTCTTACAGCGCTCTCCATGTTCTTAACTTAGCCGACAAATCCTGAGGCTTAAGTTTACGCATTGTCACCCCACCAGTTGTCGTTACATTGGTCAGGGTTTCCCCATCTGATTCCAAATCAGAGGACTCTCCCTCCCCTATTTTAATGCCTGCAACAACATATTTTACACCATCAATCATTATTGAATCGCCATCATCATAGTCACCATCACCGTTAATATCAAAAGCGGAGGCTGGACATCCGGTCTTATAATCCAAAGCATAAAGCCATGCGTCTCCATTTCCCGCACAAACATTGGTATCGGGGATAAAGGTGGCAAAATAGACAATTCCTCCGATAACTAATGGTTTTGCCGTGACTCTTTCACTGCCAGTCATTCCAAAGTCTGCCAACAGTTTCATCAGCCAGGAGCTACTACTATCGTCACAACTCTCCACGATGCGATAATCAATCCCTGCAACCGTAACTCTTTGGACCGCCAATTCCTTAATGGGGTCACTCGGAGTTCCAACCTGGTCACTGGCCGCATCCCAAAAGTAGGTCGCCTTGTTGGTACTCACAGCTGCCAGTCTTGCCGCATCGTTGTCTTTCAAGCCCATAAAATATTGCTGATCCATGGTTGTTTTGTCGGACATTTCTTCATACTTACCCGTACCAAAATAGATCCAGACGTTCTCGTCCGTTTCATCATAGGCATAGGCCGCCTTTGCACTTATTGCATTTGCATGTCCGGAACGACCGGTAGAAAACAATTCAGACACCTGCGGCGTTTGTCCGTCACCGATGTTCGCCACACGGTACATGGAACCATACAGATTGCCGGCATATATGTGCTCCTCTATATCATCAATACCAATATCTACAAGCAACGGAGATGAGAGGGCATCATCCTGCAATAGAGTTGCAGATAGCTTGATACTATCTATTGGGTTGTTGGTAATGTCCTGCCACAACGGAGATCCATCTATCGCTTTTACGCCAAAGAGATAGGCTTCTTTTGTTGCTTGAGCTGACACCGAAGACCCGGAGCCAAAATAGACCCCCCATTCGGGACCGTAAACTTGCCCAATGGCTGGCTCGCCCGTTGCCAGGCCGAGCTCAGGGTCAGTGAATTCCCACAGATATTTCACTTCTCCAGTCCCGGATTTGAATACCTTCCCGCCAGTAACATCAAGGGTGAAATATGCAGATCCTCCCTTACCCAGTCCGGTGACAAGGATGGTGCTCCAGTCGGAGCCATCGTAAACATCAGCCGCAACGGGAGATCCATCGACAAAGTATTTATGGCAATAGGCTTCCGATAAACCACACAAATCTTCATTGGTCCCAACAAGTAAAGGATTTAACTCACTCTGCATACTCTGGGGATAAAAACGCCATTGCTCAATACCGGTCAGCAGATCAAAGGCATGCAACGCCCCATCATTGGCACCAACGTAAACCAGTTCATCCCTCCCCCGGTTTAAATCTTTAAACGCTTCATAATTGTCAAAAGAGTAATGAAACGCGGGATCGCCAACAATCTTGGGGGTTGAATTAATAATATCACCAAGAGGTTTACATAAATAGAATGGGTGGAGCCCTGACGTGGCATAATCGACAACATGATCAGGGTCAGCGCTGTCCCAGGTAAATGCATTGATATCGGCACCTGCAGGCATCACCTCTTGAGCTGACCAACGCTCAGCACCCAGACTCCCATCAGCATTGTACTCGATCGCCACCAGATCACCAGACCAGTCATCCGGAATAAATTTAGCGGAAATAACAACATTGCCGTTGTCGACCGACGTGGTCGCTGCCGGTGCGGAACCATAAAACACCTGACTTTTTAATGATGAGGTGATGTTACCCAATACTTCAATCAACTCACTCTTGCTATATGCCAAAAACGGGGTTCCGTCACCATTGGCATCCACATCGTGTAACGCGTAAACATCATCCTCTTCATCAACAGCCCCTTGCTCATTGCTGACTTGAGCTAATGTATCCAGCTGTACGGCATCATCAATAGAAAATCCGACCCCGACAACACTTATTCCAGCATCAGTCAATTCCTTTGTTGTCGTCCCAACATTGGCAACGGTCGTCCCTGTATTTCCGATTCCGTCGGTTATCTCAATGACCATTTTTGGCTGACAACCCGGATCATAATAGGTTTCACTATACTCCTGATCGGCTCTGTTTCCCGCAAAATAGTCTTTAGCAGCCAAAAGTGACGGTGTTAACGGGGTGCCACCACCGGGGCTGGCGGCGTCAATTGCGTCCAAAAGAGCCTGTTCATGGGCGAGGCTGTACGGTTTTGTTCCAACATGAATGTCAGTATAGTTATCTGCACTTGCCTTCCTGGTCGACCAGGTACCAAACCCCCATGAGATACTCCTGTCTAAAATCAATTCACTTAAAACATCTTGACCTATTTTTATCCTTTTTTCGGTTGGCTCTGGATCCCATGCAGGGAGACCACTCCAGGCAACAGTGGCCATTGTCGTTGTTCTAGCAGTGATATCATTAGTGCCATTTGTAAACGTAACTGAACTGTCAGCAGCTTCCCCGGTTATATTCAGATCGGTCGCTGTATCTTCTTTTTCTGAAATAAAAAGT
>JAUVCS010000113.1 GCA_030590745.1 Desulfuromusa sp. | reverse complement strand
TCATCTCTGGAAGTTTGGAACTGTTTGATCACTATCGTGAAACGGTTGGCCATTTTGTCCTTAATCAGAACACACAAGGCTTCATCAAGCTTAAATTAGAGGAGCGAGCAGAGCGTAAAATCAGGTATGGTTCCTCTGTTTATCTTCTCGAGCCCAATCTGAAAGAGGGGGAAGGGGGGCTCAGGGAGCTGCAGGAGGCTCTTTGGATTGCACGGGTTAAGTTTAAGGCGGATGATCTGAAAGGGTTACTCAAAAAAGGGGTCATCAATGAACAGGATTGTCAGGAGTATCAGGCTGCCCTTGATTATCTTTGGAAAATACGCAATTTTCTCCACTTTAATGGGCAGCGCAAGAGCGACCAATTAACCTTTGAGCAACAGCAGTTGCTTGCAGATTTCTTTGGTTATAAGAAAAAACGTCGGGATTCTGCGGTTGAACAGTTTATGCAGGAGTACTATGCCCACGCCATTCAGGTTGAGCATTTGTCAACCAAACTGATTATTACTGCAACCCAACCGGGGACTTCTCCTGGGAAAAATGTATTTAATTTCTTTGGCAGAAGAAACCTTGAAGATGGTTTTTATGTCATTCGCGGAGAGCTGCGTGCAAAAGTTGATCAACAACTATTAGACGATCCAACCCTGATGATGGTTGCTTTTGAATTGGCACAAAAACATGAAGTGCGATTGTGTCTGGAATTAAAACAGTTGATTCGGGAAAATACCCATCTTATTGATGATGAACTGCGTCGTTCCAAACGGATTAATCACTCTTTTATGCAGATCTTACGTTACCCTAAAAGGGTGAGTGAAATTTTGCGTAAAATGCATCATCTACAATTCCTCAATGCTTTTATTCCTGAGTTTAAAAAGATTTATTGTCAGGTACAGTTCGATCTATACCATATTTATACCGTGGATATTCATACCTTGTTTGCCGTTGAAGAGATGGAAAAACTCTGGCATGGTGATTATCAGCAGGTTCACCCTATGCTTACCGAGGTTGCCAGTAATATAGAAAAACGGGAGCTATTGCTGCTGGCGATACTTTTTCATGACATTGGTAAGGGGAGTGGTAAAGATCACAGTGTTCGCGGTGCTGAAATGATTCCAACCATCGCCAGGCGATTGCGTTTGAATCAGGAAGATAGTCAGCGGCTTGAATTTCTGGTTCTGAATCACTTACAGATGGCACTTGTTTCCCAAAGACGTGATTTGCAAGATTTCAAGATGATCAGTCAATTTGCCAGTCTGATGGGGATGAGTGAAAATTTACGGATGCTTTATCTCCTCACCTTTGCAGATATAAAGGCTGTTGGTCCTGACGTCTGGTCTGAATGGAAGGGGAGTTTGCTGCGTGAGCTCTATGAAAAAGCTTATGATGCTTTGGAAAAAAATGAATTTTATCAGGAAAAACGCTCAGAGAAAGTCCGTAATCGGAAGCGTAACATCCGTAAGGCCTTGCTGGGTGATTTTTCTGAGGGCCGGGTCAATAAAGCGATTAATAGTTTACATACCCGTTACCTGATGAGCTATCGCTCCCGGGAAATTATCCCCCATTTGCGTTTGGCATTAAGTCGTGGCAAGAAAACCGTCGCGATGCAGATTCAGCACAATCGTGAGGCTGAATATACGGAACTGACCCTGGCAACGATTGACAGTCCGGGGCTTTTTTCACAAGTTGCCGGGGTTCTGGCGGCCCATTCTATCAATATCCTCGGGGCACAGATTCATACCAGAAAAACCGGGGCCGTTCTGGATATTCTTCAGGTTAACAGCCTGATTGGTGGAACCGTTGAAAAACAACAGAAATGGCAACGAGTTGAAGCCGATCTGTGTGAGGTTCTTGAAGGGCGCATTTTTGTAGAAGAGCTGTTTAATAAATGTCAGGAGCCGGACTATCTAAAATCAGCCCACAGTCAACAGCCGCAACGGGTAAACAAGGTAGAAATTGACAATACCGTTTCGGATCGGTACACAGTGATCGATATTTTTGCAACGGATAAGGTGGGCTTGCTTTACGCCATTACCAGAACCCTGAATGAGTTGGGACTCTATATCGCTGTATCTAAAATATCGACAAAAGTTGATCAGGTTGCCGACGTTTTTTATCTGTGTGATATTTTCAGTCAGAAGATTACCGACCCGGTAAAACTGGAAGAGATACGTTCAGCTCTGTTGCAACAATTGGTATAAATACGGGATAATATGGATCAATATCTGGATTTCTTTTTTAATTTTTTGTCGGTCGAAAAAGGTTTGTCGACCAATACTCTCAATGCCTATGGCCGTGATTTAGCAGTTTACTCCGACTATTTGAATAAGCATGAAAAAATTACAGATCCTGCTGCGATCAATCAATTAATCTTGCTCGATTATTTAAACTTTTTGAAAAGTAGTGGTCTCTCCCCACGCAGTCGGGCACGGAACTTGAGTACCTTACGGAGCTTCCACCGTTTTCTACTTCGGGAAAATTATGCAGAGCATGATCCTACTGCGTTGCTTGAGTCACCTCGCTCGCTACCGGCACTACCACGATTGCTGTCAAAAAAAGAGGTTGAATGCTTGTTGCAAGCTCCCACTGGTGATGCACCGATAGCAGTTAGAGACCGGGCGATGCTAGAAGTTCTTTATGCCACCGGGATGCGAGTTTCTGAGCTGGTGGGATTGCGTCTCGGTGATTTAAAGCTCGACATAGGTTGTCTTAACGCCCTCGGCAAGGGTTCAAAGCAACGCCTCATCCCTCTCGGAGAGGTGGCTATTGAAATTCTGCGGGAATACCTGCAGTATGGTCGTCCAAAATTATTGAGAAACTTGACCAGCGAAGAAGTTTTTCTGAATGCCAGGGGTAAAAAACTCAGTCGGCAGGGTTTTTGGAAAAATTTAAAGAATTATGCACTTAAGGTTGAAATTAAACAGAAAGTTTATCCCCACATGCTGCGCCATTCGTTTGCTACCCACCTGCTTGAAAATGGTGCAGATTTACGTTCTGTTCAAACGATGCTGGGGCATGTGGATATTTCGACCACCCAAATTTATACCCATGTTATTCAGGAGCGGATGCAGAAACTGCATCAGCAATACCACCCGCGGGGATAGAATTTTTACGCAGATAGTTTGTCAAGAGCCTGTTACAAGATAGAGGAAATCATGAAATATATTATTTTACTAGGTGATGGCATGTCCGATGAACCCATTGGAGAGCTAGGTGGAAAAACCCCTCTAGAGGTTGCCGTAACGCCAAATATGGATCGTCTCAGTCAAATTGGGAAAATTGGTTTGGCTGCGACGGTTCCAGAAGGGTACCCACCGGGGAGCGATGTCGCGAACCTTTCGGTTTTTGGTTATGATCCGGCTGAATGTTATTCGGGCAGATCGCCTCTTGAGGCTGCCAGTATGGGTATTGAATTGGCCCTTGGTGATGTTGCTTTCAGATTGAACTTTGTCTGGTTGGAAGCTCGCTACGGCAAGCTCTATATGGGAGATTTTTCTGCTGGACATATCTCTACCGAAGAAGCAAAACAGCTTATTGAAACCTTGCAGGAAGAGCTTGGTGGTGATGAATTTAATTTTTATCCCGGGGTTTCTTACCGCCACTTGATGGTGTGGAAAGATGGCAAAGATCAACTCTCTTTTACTCCACCTCACGATATCTCTACCTATAGTATTGAAGGGAATCTACCTCAGGGGGATGGAGCTGAGGTGTTGCTGGATCTGACCAATTCGGCACAAATGTTGTTGAACAATCACCCCGTGAACAATCAGCGGGTTGCCGAGAAAAAATTACCGGCAAACTCTGTCTGGTTTTGGGGGCATGGTCGTAAGCCGGTTATGGAAACTTACCGGCAGCGTTATAATTTAACCGGAGCGGTTATTTCAGCTGTGGATCTGATTCGGGGAATCGGGGTCAATGCCGGTTTGGATATTATCGAAGTGCCCGGCGCAACTGGTTATCTTGATACGAACTATCGGGGGAAGGGGGAGTATGCTGTCAAAGCTCTACAAAAGTCCGATTTTGTCTATGTCCATGTTGAAGCTCCGGATGAAGCGGGGCACGGTGGCCTGTTAAAGGAAAAAATTGAGGCTATTGAAAGCTTTGACCGGGATGTTGTCGGTACAATCATTGAAAATCTTTCCGTGATCGGTGATTGTCGGATTCTGATTACTCCGGACCACCCAACCCCAGTGGAAAAACGGACCCATACTTCTGATCCGGTTCCTTATATTCTGTATGACTCACGTCAAGATATCGAATCTAAGGCAACCGGCTACTCTGAAGCTGAGGCAAAACGGTGTGGAGACGTTATTCCCGGTCACCATCTCCTCTCTGAGTTAATTAACGACCGTGATTGAAACCGCTACTACAAAAATTAAAACTGCAGAAAATTTTCAACTTACGGTCGTCCTGGTTGAACCACAGGGGGGGCTGAATATTGGTTCTGTCTGTCGGGCGATGTTGAATTTTGGGATTACCGATCTGCGACTGGTCAATCCACAGGTTGATCATTTGGCACATGATGCCAGATTGATGGCGGTTAAGGCGGCAACGGTATTGGAGAATGCTCGAATTTTCAATACTCTTGAGGATGCTTTGGTTGGATGTGTACAGAGCTTTGGGACAACCCGCCGGTTTGGTCGTTATCGTGAGGGCTTATTGCACCCAAGTGAGGCGGCTAATAATTTAGTACCGGTTGCCCTGGAGAATCCGGTTGCACTGGTTTTTGGCCG
>JAUVCS010000183.1 GCA_030590745.1 Desulfuromusa sp. | reverse complement strand
CAGACTTTTGTTGCCGCAGCACCGGTCACTTTTGTCTGGACAGCGATCCCCTACCGCACCGAGTGGCGCTACACCACCGCCGCCCATCGGGTCATTCTGATGGATGTCGGCCACGTCTGTCAGAATCTCTATCTGGCCTGTGAATCGATTGGGTGCGGAACCTGTGCCATTGCTGCTTACAATCAGGAGTTGATGGATCAATTACTGGATGTGGATGGAACCGATGAATTTACGGTTTATCTGGCCCCGGTGGGAAAATGTTGATCAGGTCACTTTAAGCAGCGGCAGAACTTTGGCCTCAACCTGCAATTCAAACGCCTCCAGAGTCTCATCGTTCTGGATAATAAGATTCCAATCGTCGTAGCCATCCAGAGAATTTTCACTGCTATGATTATTGGCACCATTAAACCCGGGACGTTCAATCTTGATAAATGTTCCGCCATGTTTTTGAATAACATTCAACTCATTGATAAAACGGACATCATCGACCAGAATATGGGTGGTTGTCAGATCGTACTCCTTTAATTTCTTTTCCCAGGCTTTGGTCCAGTAATCATGATCTTGGGCGCGGCGATATTCGGTTCCCCACCACTGTAAAATCCGGCGTACGGTCACAGCGGATTGCCCTGACTGATCCTGAATATCATGATTGACCGCAATAAAGTCAGCCCAGACCGGGCAGTGTTCTAAAGCACGCTCCTCATCGATATAGAAAACCCGAACCTTGTCCTCCTGATCTCCATAAACCAGAGGAGTATAAACTTCCCCCCCCACCTGCCTGATGAAATTTTCAACCTCTTCCCGCAACACCACTGCCATCGGTAAAATAGCAATATCAGCTTCCGATTGTTCAAGCAGGTGTTTAGCGGCAGTGGTCTTACCCGAAGCAGCTTTCCCGGCAAATCCGATGATCATAGAAACATTCCTCACAAAAGTAATAACATCATCAAACAACGTATTCAGCTAAAATTATCAGGGGAAGAGTCTACTGTAATCGAAACAAAATTTGGAGTTTTTTATTCGGCTCTACAACCCAAAAGAAAGGTCTAAAAATACTTAAAAACTGGAGAGTTAGCCACCACGCCACCAAGAGCACAAAAAAAACAATTTTAAAACACTATGATTCTCTTGGAATGCTTGGCGTCTTGGTGGCAATCAGAGTTTGTTTTGATCATAGTTTTGTTTCTATTTGACTCTAAAATGGCACGGAAAAACATTGCCTGCTCAGTGAATCAATGATATAGATTCGCTGCGCGAAAGCCATGGGATGTAATCCCGTGGTTTTTTTATTTTTATCCCGATCCCTTCAGGAAATCATTGAACCATGATCAATGCCACAAATATCTGCCTCGCCTATGGCAAACGTACCATCTTTAAAAACGTCAACATCAAGTTCACCCCCGGCAAATGTTACGGCCTGATTGGGGCTAACGGAGCCGGAAAATCAACTTTTCTTAAAATACTGGCTGGCAATTCTGAGCCCGACAAGGGGGAAGTCTCCATCGGCAAAGGGCTGCGTCTGGCCGTGCTGAGTCAGGATCAATTCGCTTTTGATGAAGAGACGGTGTTCAATACCGTAATCATGGGTCATAAGCAGCTCTATACGGTGATGGCCGAACGCGACGCGATCTATGCCAAAGAGGAGTTTACCGAAGCAGATGGTGTCCGTTCCGGCGAGCTGGAAACAGAATTTGCCGAGATGAACGGCTACGATGCTGAATCGGAGGCGGCAATATTGTTGAATGGCCTGGGAATTCCCGAGGCGTTGCGACAGAAAAAGATGAAAGAGCTGGAAGGGGGAGAAAAAGTTCGCGTACTGCTGGCGCAGGCACTCTTCGGCAACCCCGACATACTGCTCCTCGATGAACCGACCAACCATCTGGATCTTAACTCAATTCAATGGCTCGAAGAATTTCTTGGGCGTTTTCAGAATACCGTAATTGTGGTTTCCCATGATCGCCATTTTCTTAACCAAGTATGTACCCATATTTCTGATATAGATTTCGGCACCATCCGCACCTATGTTGGTAACTACGATTTCTGGTATGAAGCCAGCCAGTTAGTTCTGAAACAGAAGCAGGATGCCAATCGAAAAGCGAGTGATAAAGCCACCGAGCTGAAAGATTTTATCGCCCGGTTCAGCTCTAACGCCTCCAAAGCAAAACAGGCGACTTCACGGAAAAAATTACTCGACAAACTTAACGTGGAAGAGTTACCGATTTCGTCACGCCGCTACCCTTTTATACTGTTTAAACCCGAACGCCCCTGCGGGGATATCATCCTTGAGGTGAAAGGTTTAAGCAAAACCATTGACGGCGTCAGAGTCCTCGACAACTTCGATCTGACTGTCAAAAAAGGGGATAAAATTGCCTTTGTCAGCAGGAACAGTGTTGCCAAAACCACTTTGTTGAAAATTCTCACCGGTGAGTTAAAACCGGACAGCGGCAGTTTCCGCTGGGGGATCACCATCACCCACTCCTATTTTCCCAAAGAAAACAGCGCTTACTTCAGCAAAGATCTCAACTTGATTGACTGGCTGTGTCAGTATCCCCCTCACGAAGGGGAAAGTTTTGCCCGGGGATTTCTTGGCCGGATGCTTTTCTCTGGTGACGAAGCAACCAAAATGACCAACGTCCTCAGTGGCGGCGAAAAGGTTCGCTGTATGTTATCACGGATGATGCTGACCAACGCCAATGTGTTGCTTCTTGATGAACCAACCAACCACCTCGATCTGGAATCAATTACCGCTCTCAACAACAGCTTGATCAACTTTTCCGAGGTTATCCTGTTCGCCTCCCATGACCACAAATTTGTCTCAACCCTGGCCAATCGAATTGTCGAATTAACTTCAAGTGGTAGCATTGACCGAGTGATGGGTTTTGACGAATATCTTGAGAATGATGCGGTCAATGCACTGCGAGAACAATCGTAACCAGAATTTTCACCACAGAGGCACTGAGACGGACAAGAGATTTTGATTCTCTCTGTGTCTCGGCGTCTCAGTGGTTAATGAATTGATTCAACGCAACTATTGTTAGTAAAAAAAGAGGAAATTACCATGGCTCTACCCTGGAAAGTTCTCGATCAATTTGTCACGGAAACCGAAGGGATTCTGGAACTGCGGCAGCGTGGCAAAGGGGATTTTCTTATCACCCTGGGACCTCAAGTATTGATGAACAGCAAAGCTCAGCGCTCTGAAATGGCATTGGGAATACTCGGCTGTAAAGGGTTGGGAAAACACCCTCAACCGCGGGTTCTGGTTGGTGGATTGGGGATGGGAATTACCCTGCGGGCGGTTCTTGATCAATTACCGGCGACCGCCGGGGTGGTTGTTGCTGAGCTGAATCCAGTTATCCACCAGTGGTGCCTTGGCCCCCTTGCTGAACTG
>JAUVCS010000147.1 GCA_030590745.1 Desulfuromusa sp. | reverse complement strand
ATCGGCCTCTCTTATCAGGAAGTAGCAATTGCATTGTTGGGAGAGAATCGGGGGAACTATCTGAAAGTCAGAAATTTTGCCATTATTCTGGGAATTTCTACCTCAGTGTGCCTCTCTTTGATCGCCTTTACCCCCCTCAGTCAAATCTGGTTCCGAGATCTTTCTGGACTCAATGACCTGCTGACCAACTTTGCCACCTTGCCGCTACAGATCATGGCAATTTTCCCGGCATTATCCGTATTGATCTGTTTCCAGCGTTCAGTTCTGATTGTCACCAGAGTGACCAATCCAATTTCCATTGTCACTGCAATTGAAGCGGTTGGAATCTTTTCAGTTTTATTAGTTGCAATGCTATACTTCCCGCTGCCAGGTGTCGTAGCAGCTTCAATTGCTTACGTTGTCGGACGTCTGTTAGCAGTCATGGCACTGCAACGCACAGTAACGCCCCAATTAAAACAACTGAACAACAAGAGAGAATTCTGAATTGGTGAACAAACAACCGGAGCACAACATATCCAGCGGCGGTCACTGGTTTGTCATCGGAGCTGCCCTCCTATGGGGCACCACCGGAACAGCCCAGGCCTTTGCACCGGCCGGATTTGATCCAAAGGTGATCGGAGCCTTGCGTTTACTGATTGGCGGCATCGCCCTGCTATTTCTGGTGATCAAACGGAAAGAATTTGGGGGCTTCCGCAGTTGGATACAACTACCGGTTCTACTGGCAGCTGTTTTTACTGCCAGCTACCAACTCTGTTTTTTTGCCGCAGTGGCAAAAACCGGTGTTGCTATCGGTACCATTGTTGGTATCGGCAGTGCTCCAATTGCCGGTGGAGTGCTTGGTTTGATTTTTCTGGGTGAACGTCCCGGAAGACGCTGGCTACTGGCAACCATACTGGCGATTATCGGCTGCACATTGCTCAGTTTCAGCGGTGGAGATGTCGCCATCGATCCAGTTGGTATTCTGCTCGCTCTGGGAGCCGGTCTCTCCTACGCAGCCTACACCCTGATGATTAAAAAGTTACTCGATAAACATGCCCCGAATGCCATTATGGCTGCTGTGGTCTGTATCGGAGCGGTGTTACTTTCACCGGCACTCATCAATATTGATCTTGACTGGCTCCTGCAACCACGCTCTATCGCTGTAGTACTACATCTGGGACTGGCCACCATGGCGCTTTCCTACTGGTTGTTTGTGCGTGGATTACAATCAGTACAGGTAGCAACAGCCGTCACTCTCTCCCTGGCTGAACCTATGACAGCAGCAACCTTGGGGATTTTAATCCTCGGCGAACAACTCAATGCCCAAGCCTTTTTTGGTATCAGTCTGATATTTGCCGGATTGATTGTGCTGATGTTGAAAGGGCGACGCAAAACCTACGCGAGTACGACATGAACCAGCAACGCCAGGCGATACTTTATGGTCTGGGTGCCGTTCTCCTCTGGTCGACGGTGGCAACTGCATTTAAATTGTCGCTTCGATATTTCAGCCCCATCGAACTACTTCTCTATTCTGGCTCCGTTTCAACTCTGCTGCTGGGAGCAATCCTCCTCTATCAAGGAAAATTAGGACTGGCGTTCCAGTGCAGTCGACGTGAATATCTGTTATCGATTCTGCTCGGGCTACTCAGCCCGTTTCTCTACTACCTGATTCTGTTCAAAGCCTATGATCTGCTTCCAGCACAGCAGGCACAACCACTCAATTACACCTGGGCGATCACTTTGTCTCTGTTGGCAGTACCGTTATTGAAACAGAAAATCGTCTGGCAGCAGTGGTTGGCACTGATCATCAGCTATTGTGGTGTCGTTGTTATTTCGACGGAAGGGAGACTTCTCAGTTTACAATTTACCGATCCTCTGGGGGTCACGTTGGCCCTCATCAGTACAATCGTCTGGGCTCTCTACTGGATTTTCAACACCCGTGATAGCCGTGATCCAGTGGTTGGCTTATTTGTCAATTTTCTCTGTAGCTGCCCTTTTGTCTTCGGTTATTATTTATGGACAACAGAGCTGAGACTGCCACCGGTCGAAGGGCTTATTGGTGCCGTTTATGTTGGCCTCATTGAGATGGGAGTTTGTTTCATCCTCTGGCTGATGGCAATGAAACTGACCGACAATACCGCCAGAATCAGCAACCTGATTTTTCTTTCTCCGTTCCTTTCCCTGATATTCATCCATTTTCTGCTGGGTGAAGAAATTCTCTTTGCTACATTGATTGGTTTGATTCTTATTATTCTTGGACTGTGCTGCCAGCGAATCAAATAGAGTTGCAGAGATCAACTAACCCGCCCTTGTAAAACTGACATCATGCCAATCCAAATCCCCAAAGGAGGGCAATAGCAACAAAAATAGCTGGCAACAAATTGCCGACCGGCAAACGTTTTATCCCCATCAAGTCGAGTGAAATAGCAACAATCAACAGACCACCGACAGCATTCATCTCAGTAATTACCGGTTCAGTCAAAATTGTCTGAGCCAGTTCTGCAACCAGGGTGATACTCCCCTGATAAAGCAACAAGGGGATGATAGAAAAGATAACTCCGATTCCAAGGGTTGAGGTCAGTGCAATAGCGGCAACACCATCAAGAGCTGATTTCGCATAGAGGATAGTCGGCTTTCCACCTAAGCCATCCTGCAGCGCCCCCATAATTGCCATAGCACCAACACAGAACAGCAAGCTGGAGGTAACAAAACCTTCGGCAATAGATCCCAACCCGGAAAAGCGTTTTTGCAAGCCCAAACCGAATGCTTCCAGGCGCCTCTCAATCCCGATCAACTCACCAATTAAACCACCAAGAATCAGACTGCCAATAACAATCATTAACTGCTGACTCTGCAATGCCAGTTGCAAACCGATCAACAGCACTGCCAGACCAAGCCCGACCATCAGAGTTTGACGCATTTGTGGCGACAAAAAACGACCGCCCCAGCGTCCGATCAAAACTCCGACAATGACAGCAGCAATATTTACCAGCGTTCCTTGTAATAGCATAGAGACCCAGAATAAAGAGGAAAAGTACCAGCGAGCGGGAGACTAGCACATTCCGCCAACACGGTTCAATGCAGAGAGAAATCACAACAAAGTAAGTACTCACTTCCCAAGAAACAGAGTAAATAAAAGCTCAAATATCAACAATAGCTCCCAAAAAAATTATTGGGAATAACCTAATGCCTATTTTTTACCCTAACAATTCTAATGAATTAGAAAATTTGTTTATTTTTTACCCATAATGGCGTTTTTTTTGCATAGATTTACCACCATCAGCCCTTCTATCGCGCAGTCAACATAATTCGTGCCTGTTTTTTAGGCGATTTTACCACCACTATCTCCAGGAGGAAAAAATCATGTCAGCAGCTATGGATGAAAAAATTGAACCTATCTATCAAGCGGTTATTGCTCGCAACCCAGGTGAAATCGAGTTCCATCAAGCGGTTCACGAAGTTCTGGAAACCCTCGGTCCAGTTCTGGTAAAACACCCAGAGTTTGCACATTATAAACTCATTGAACGTATTTGCGAACCAGAGCGGCAGATCATCTTCCGGGTTCCCTGGGTTGACACCCATGGCAAAGTTCAAATCAACCGTGGTTTCCGGGTTGAATTTAACAGCGCCCTTGGACCCTACAAAGGTGGTTTACGTTTTCACCCTTCAGTCTATCTCGGCATCGTTAAATTCCTCGGTTTTGAACAGATTTTCAAAAATGCCCTGACCGGCCTGCCCATCGGTGGCGGCAAAGGTGGCTCCGACTTTGATCCCAAGGGAAAAACCGATGGCGATATCATGCGTTTTTGCCAGAGCTTTATGATGGAGCTTTACCGCCACATCGGTGAGCACACTGACGTACCAGCAGGCGATATCGGTGTTGGTGGCCGCGAAATCGGTTTCATGTTCGGCACCTATAAACGGATTACCAACCGTTGGGAAGCTGGCGTATTGACCGGCAAAGGGCTGAACTGGGGTGGATCATTGGTCCGCACTGAAGCTACCGGCTATGGTGCAACCTTTTTCGT
>JAUVCS010000133.1 GCA_030590745.1 Desulfuromusa sp. | reverse complement strand
GAGTATTTTGAAGATATGGCAATTCGTGATGGGTTGACCGGTCTCTACAATCACCGTCATTTTTACGATCGACTTGAGGAAGAATTCAGTCGTGCCGGTCGATATGCAGTTCCGTTATCGCTGATATACTTTGACCTCGACAATTTCAAGCGAATTAATGATATTTATGGACACTGCCAGGGAGATCTGGTGCTTAAAAAAATTGGTCGGATGATCAAGGAGATTGCCAGGGAAAGTGATATTCCTGCAAGGTATGGGGGGGAGGAGTTTGCTGTTATTCTGCCAAATACCGGAGAGGAAGGAGCCTTTGATCTGGCGACCCGGATCCATAATGTTGTTCGGGATTGTGAATTTGAAAGTCTGCCGGGAGAGCGGATTACCATAAGCTCTGGTATTGCAACTTTCACTAACAAAAACTTCCGCTCTATTGGCGAACTTGTTCAGCGTGCAGATGAAGGTATGTACAAAGCCAAGAATCAAGGAAAGGACAGGGTTGCCCACGCCTGAACAGCTTTATTCCCCCTTTTATTCTTCTTTGTTTGCCTGATAGAAGACCCCTCTTTTTTGTCTGACCGCTGCAATTTTATTTTCTTCTTCTAAAACATCAAGATATTTATTGATTTCATTGATATGGATCCCCAGGATTTCCATTAAATCTTCAATGGTACAGGGACGCCTTGAAATAGTTTCAAGGATAGCTGCTTCCGCATCACTCCGATATGACAGAACATCTTTTCTTTTTGCTGCCGGTGATATGATTTCAATATTTTTAAGGTTCCATAAACGGACGATCTCTTCTAATTCCTCTTGACTTGCAGAACGTAGATCAGCAACTGTGCCGGGCCTATCAAGGGTATTTAACTGAATGGAGTCCGGATTTATTTTCAGAATCGCCTCTCTTAACTTTTTCAACTCCAGTTGTCCAAGATTAAATTCCGGCAGAATAAAGATTTCCAACCAAATTTTGCCATCAAATTCTTTCCTGAAATCGATGAGTCCTTGCAGATATTTTTCTATGTCAAACCCGGGGACGGGGCGGTTGATTTTCTGAAAGGCCGGGTTTGTTGCTGCATCAAATGAGGGGAGGACAACATCGGCCATTTTCAATTCGGTTCTCACCTCAGGGTCGAACAGCAGGGTGCCATTGGTCAAAACAGCTATGGGTATTTCCGGTTTTTTCTGTTTTACAAATTTAATGATATCACCAATTCGAGAATTTAGAGTTGGTTCACCTGCTCCCGAAAAAGTGATGTAATCAGGATCAGGGTTGTTTTCAAAATAGTGAGTTAACTCCTTGACCACCTGATCAAATAGGATATATTCCTTCCGTTCAAGGGTCAGCTTTGTCGTTTTTCCAACTTCACAATAAACGCAATCCAGAGAACAGACCTTCCTTGGAACCAGATCAATCCCCAGCGACATTCCTAAGCGTCTCGATGGGACAGGGCCAAATAAATATTTATACACTTTATCCCTCTTTTTATTAATCGTAAGAAAGTCTGATTGTTTCAGTCGCCACAGTTGGCTTGATTAATTCCTGCCATTCATCGGTATCCCAGGTTTTTAATTTCTCATGGGCCAGATAGTATTTTTGCGGAATCGGGTGGGTTCCAATGACCACCGGGATTTGATATTTTGTTTCTATGAACTTTTTGAAATCGGTAATATAGGGACAAGGTGGATAGCCAACGACAAATCCGGTTGCCAGATGGATAACTTCTACCCCATTTTTTATCATTTCTTCGGGTGAATATTCAATGTTTCCACCAGGACAACCACCACAAGATGTAAAGCCGGCAATTTCCAGAACCTCATCATCTTGATAGATGGCAAAAGCCCCCTCTTTCTGTTGCATGGATCTGAAGCATTTCCCCCCGGCACAGCTCCGGTATCTGTCACAAATAATAATTCCTATTTTCATCTCAAACCTCCATTGGGTGTTTTTTGGCAGTTCCATATGTGATTCACTATGGCTTGATTGGTGATTATGAAAGTGTCACGAGCAGACGTCAAGCTAGATTGTTTGCAAATGGTCTCGATTTCTGTGACATGCAGAAGCGGGTTGCTTTCTCAATGTTCATAGAGGAAAAGGGTGAATTTGAAAATTTTATTGATATATACCACTGAAAAGATTACGGTTATTGTCGCACTATAAAGAATTTTTCGTGGACTTTTAGGATGTTTATCAATAGCCAAGCAGTTAAAAAACATTGTAAATCCAACGTGGATAGTTTCAGGGAGATGTTATGAATTATTGGTTGATGAAGTCAGAACCGACAGCATTCAGTATTGATGATCTAAAAAATATGCCGGATCAAACCGAACATTGGGACGGTGTTCGCAATTACCAGGCGCGCAATATGATGCGGGATCAGATGAAAATTGGGGATCAGGTGTTCTTTTACCATTCCAACTGTGATGTGCCCGGGATTGTCGGGATAATGGAGGTGGTGCGCGAAGGTTATCCAGATCACACTGCTTTTGATCCACAGAGTAAATATTTTGATCCTAAAAGTGATTCGCAAAATCCACGCTGGATCATGGTTGATATCAAGTATACTCGTCATACCAGCCGGGTCATCTCATTGGCAGAGTTGAAGGAATGTGAAGCGTTAGAGAACATGCAGTTGGTGCGCAAAGGAAACCGACTTTCGATCATGCCGATAAAAGCAGAGGAATGGAACGAAATCTTAAAGTTGGAGGGGTAGAAGCTTGAGCCAGGAGATTTCTCACCACGATTCGTAAAGTTGGGTAGCCTCCTAAGCCTCCCACTTGAGACTTTTAACGTCAAAACCATGCTCAATAACTGGTTTGACAATTTCAAAATAGGGGGACACATCAAAATCTCGAGGGACAAAGAGGCTATAATGGCGAATTTTTAAAGTCTGTTGGTGATATATCCCTCCGTTCAGGTCTCTGGCTTGCTGGTAGTCGATATCAGGAAGAATCGGATAGCGAATCGATTGAAATGCCTGGGCAATCAGTGAAGAACAGATAGCTCGGGTTGGGTCCCCGCTTCCCAGAGTTAACATGCTGCGCCGCCAGCGGGCTGGTATTGGAGTTGGTAATATCAGATAGCGAGCCAAATCAAAAACATTTTTCAAATCATACTGCTGTCCCAGTCGTTCTATTGTGTAGGCTATAAGTTGCTTAATCTCCTCTTTTGCAAGTCCCACTGGTCGACAGATTCTGGTATGTCCAGAACTGTATTCACTGAGAGGAACCAGTCGAATCCCTTCCAGAATATCGGCTTCTAAAAGAACTTTTTCTTCTTCATCCCCCTTTGGTGCGTATCCCGAACCAATATATAATGCCGCATGCGACCAACTTGACTGGGTCAGATACTTAATTACCCCGCTGACCCGACTGCTTCCATCAACCAGCAAGACATCTCCCAGCTGTAAAGTTGCAGACAACTGTTCGGGAAGGCTGGTTGCGATTTGCGCTGTTCCGGTTCGCGACTGGCTGAGATACTTAGCCAGATGGTAACCAATGTTCCACAAAAAAGATTTTGATGTATTCAAGGAAACCTCTCATTAACTCACAAACGTTTATACCACAACTATTGCTATAATAGCCGGCATGATTATCGTACAAAGAGATATCGCTACCGGGAGTGGCGCGAGTTTCGGCAGTCGTAATCGGCGTGACACCCCTGATGTTCCAATTTGATTGGTAATAGATTACCAGTACTTTTGTAAATAGAGTTGTACGGTTAAAAAGGAATCGCCCCGCAAGGATCGGTTCCTTTATTTTATCCCCGCCTGAATATTTCAAAAAAAACATAGTTAATACGCTGGAACCAGTTGACCATAAAATGATGCTTATGCTATTTATGTTATGTTTTAACCTTGATGTTTAGTTGTCAACCTTTTATCCGTACTTTGTATTGGAGCCTGCTGCCATGGACACAAGAGTTACCACCATTTCAGGTCATGAAAAGAGAGTTTCGAAACAAGACAACTCCTGGATGAAATTCTTACTACCAAGTTTTTTAATCCTTATTGCTTCAGCCACACCAGTATTAGCTTCCGGTGGAGGTGGTGGCGAGTCACCCAACATGACAGGAACCTTTCTGGGTATTTTTGCGCTGGTCCTTTTTGTTGGTGCCTACTGTCTGGTTATTTTTGAAGAGCAGCTCCATTTACGCAAAAGTAAGCCGGTCCTTTTGGCTGCCGGGGTCATCTGGGTTCTTGTTGCCGTCGCCTATATTGGCATCGGAGATACCCATACTGCGCATAATGCAATCAAACACAATCTGATCGAATATTCCGAATTGTTTCTATTTTTGCTGGT
>JAUVCS010000059.1 GCA_030590745.1 Desulfuromusa sp. | reverse complement strand
TTGCGGTACAACAGCAGCCCCATCCCCTCATCAGGTAACGTTTCCCGGGTCCAACGGGGATGATGGGTACGATGGGTAAAGGCTTCGGGATGGGGCATTAACCCAAAGAGTCGCCCGGTCGGATCGCAGATTCCGGCGATTGCATTCTGACTGCCATTCGGATTGTCCGGAAATTCCATGGTCGGATGGAGATCCCGGTCGGCATACTTCAGTACCGTTAAATGACTACTTTCCAACTCTTGTAGCGTCTCTGGAGAATCTGTGACAAACTTTCCCTCACCATGCCGGATCGGCAGATAGAGACCATTTAATCCCCGGGTATAGACACAGGGAGATTCTGGATCAACTTTCAACCAGCACCAACGGTTTTCAAAGCGTCCGTGATCATTATTGGTCAAAGTGCAGCTCTGTTCAAAATTGCTGTCAATAGCGGGCAACAGACCCATTTTGACCATCAGCTGAAAACCATTACACACCCCCATAACCAGCTTACCAGCAGCAATAAACTCCTTCATCCGGGTAGCAAGAGGTTCTACCTGACCGGCAACCCGGGCGTGTAACAGACGGTTCGCCCCTGCCTTGGCACTACCGAGATCATCACCGTCAAGAAAACCGCCAACCAGATGGAGAAAGTGATAATCTTTCAACTCGACCCGACCGGCAAGCAGTTCTGAAATATGGACAATATCGACAGCGGCACCAGCGAGGTGGCAGGCATGGGCAACGGCATCCTCACAGTTGGTTCCATTACCGGAAATAACTATCGCTTTAACGGTTCTGGCCATTCTACATCTCCCGCAGTGGCGCTTGCCACGCTTGTTTCAGGTCTTTAAGGTGCACGTTAATCAAGCTCTGCCCGTGTAACCCGTTAATGATCAATTCTGGCTGGGTAATGACCTGACCGATGCAACAGCAACTCTGCCCGGCAAACAAGGCAGTAAAAGTCTCTTTATGTTCGGACGGCACAGTGACCAGCAAACGGCTCTGCGATTCAGAGAAGAGAAGTTTATCTTCACGCAGAGGATCGGCAACATCAACATAGGAAAGTTCAGTCTGAATACCAAACCCACCGGCAAATGCAGACTCAGCCAGAGCAACCCCCAGGCCGCCATCCGACAGATCATGGCAGGAAGCAAGCAAACCCTGCTGCTGAGCACGATTGAGAGTTTGGTAGCGAAGCAGCGCCTCCTCGGCATTAACCCGCGGTACTTGCGCCCCCAATTCACCATGCTCGGCGTAATATTCAGAGCCACCCAGCTCATCGCCTGTCGTCCCGAGCAGATAGACCAGGTCTCCAGGACGTTTGACATCCATTGAGACCGCCTTACACACATCTGCAATTTTACCAATCACCGAAAACAACACTGTTGGTGGAATCGATATTTTGTTATCACCGATCTGATAATCATTTTTCATCGAATCTTTACCGGAAATCAGCGGGACAGAGTAAGCGACGCAATAGTCGTACAATGCCTGATTTGCCCGAACCAACTGTGCCGCCTTATATCTGCCGTCTGGCGTTTTGGCACTCTCGACCGGATCACACCAGCAGAAGTTATCCAGACCGGCAACATGATTAATATCACCACCCACGGCGACATAATTACGCAGCCCTTCGTCAATTGCACAGGCCATCATGTGGTAGGTATCAATATCGCTGTAACTCGGGCAAATTCCATGAGCAACCACCACCCCTTCGAAAGAGTCAAGCAACGGGCGGAAAACTGCAGCATCAGAGGGACCGTCATTGACCACCCCAACCAGGGGTTTGATCACCGTCCCGGCTTGCACTTCATGGTCATAACGACGAACAACCGATTCTTTGGAGCAGATATTCAAACGTGACAGAAGTTTTTTTAATTCATCAGTCAGATCAGCTGGCTGAGCAAAGTCTGGTTCCAACAGTTCTTTCGGCTGCCATTTTGCCGGGATAACCAGTTGCGGCACCCCTTCATGAACAAAATCCATCGACAGATAAGAGACCGTCTCTCCCTCATAGAGACAATGAAAATATCCTGAATCGGTGAAAATCCCGAGATCGGTCGCCACGACATCCATTTCAGTCGCAAGAGCAATTAAAGCATCAAGTTTATCCGCTGGAACCGCCAGGGTCATCCGCTCCTGAGCTTCAGAGATAAGGATTTCCCATGGTTGTAAGCCCGGATACTTCAATGGAGCACGATCAAGGTGAAGTTCAAATCCACCGGTATCTTCGGCCATTTCACCAACCGATGAAGAAAGCCCCCCTGCCCCGTTATCGGTAATTGAATTATAGAGTCCCTGATCGCGGGCAAGCAGTAAAAAATCAAACATTTTTCGCTGGGTAATCGGATCCCCGATCTGCACTGCGGTTACCGGAGAGCCCGCATGTAATTCCTCTGAGGAGAAGGTCGCACCGTGAATACCATCCTTGCCAATAAGTCCACCGGTCATAACAATATGGTCACCAACCAGCACCTGCTTTTCATGACATGGATGACCATTTAACAGCCGTGGCATCAATGCAGCGGTTCCACAATAGACCAGTGGCTTTCCGGCAAACCTTTCATCAAAAACCAGGGAACCGTTGATGGTTGGAATGCCACTTTTATTCCCCCCATGTTCTACCCCTTCAACCACCCCTTCAAAAATTCGCCGGGGATGCAAGAGGCGCGGCGGCAACTCTTTTTCCAGAAAAGGTGATGCAAAACAGAAGACATCGGTGTTAAAAATCAACCGTGCCCCCATCCCGGTCCCCATCCCGTCCCGGTTGACGCCGACAATCCCGGTCAGTGCACCACCATAGGGATCAAGGGCACTGGGAGAATTGTGTGTTTCAACTTTAAAAACAATACTCCAGTCGCTATTAAACTCTATGACTCCGGCATTATCTTTAAATACCGAGAGACAAAAATCATCAGCACCAAGGTTTTGCCGAACTTTTTCAGTCGCACCGACAATATAGGTTTTGAACAGAGAATCTATCAGCTGAGACTGCCCATTCTCATCTTCATATTCAATCTTTGCCGAGAAAATTTTATGTTTACAGTGTTCACTCCAGGTTTGCGCCAAGGCTTCTAACTCAACATCGGTGAGCTCATCACCAAGACCAACCCGCTGCCGTTCCGCAACAACCTGCGGGTTGGCAATGTGGTTTTTAATCTTCTCCATCTCTTCTAGATTAAGTGCCAACATCCCCTGACGACTGATATCAAGTAACTCTTGATCGGACAACTGAAGACTTAAGGTACGGACCGTTGGGGCTTTATCGCTGACGACTCGGGGAACCGTTACCGGGACTCCAACCTGGGGATCAAGTTCTTCATGGGATAATATCGTCCAATATTGGATCAGACCATTGGCTAGAAAATTTGCAGCAATCTCTTCGGCAATATCTTTGTCGGTCAAACCGGTGAAGAGATAC
This sequence comes from Desulfuromusa sp., assembly GCA_030590745.1. Lineage (GTDB taxonomy): Bacteria > Desulfobacterota > Desulfuromonadia > Desulfuromonadales > Geopsychrobacteraceae > Desulfuromusa. The sequence goes on along the minus strand of JAUVCS010000059.1, from coordinate 2,772 downwards.
TGAGTTGAGGTATAGACAGCTTCCCCCACAGCAAAAGGACGCCCGGTCAGATATTGAATCGCTTCCCCGGCAGTGCGCCCGGTATTGTCGGTCACTCCCGGTCGAAACCCCACCTCAATCAACATGTCAAAATCACTGGCCAGGGGCTGATTAATGGCATACTCCTGAATCACCGGATCGGTGAAGGGACCGGCAGCGACCTGCGCAACCTCTTCAGAGCTAAGGGTTGCATCAACTGTGTAGACATCCAATGTCTGTACTGCCGGGAGATCAATATTCAGGTGATCAACAATGTTACGTCGAACCCGTTCACCACGAGCATCTTTGACACTTTTTTTCAATCCAACAACGATTCTCCAGGCCATTTTTACTCCAGAAACGTTAAATGTTTACTCCGATTGTTTGATCTCAGCAGATCACTCGATGGTTCCGCAAGCCATCATCGGGTGAGACTCAAAACAAGAACTGGCATGACTCTGATGCCCGATAATAATATCAGCCGAATGACCACCGGCAATCAAGGTTTTTCGAAATGTTTCTGCCGCTAGATCTGGGCAATTATTTTCTTCACTTAAATGTGCCAGAAATAGTGCCTCCAAGCCGGGCCAACAGATATCTTCTAACAACAAGCTTGATTCATTATTTGATAAGTGGCCATGGCGGCTACGGATTCGTTGTTTCAATTCCCAGGGATAAGATCCATCCTGCAGCATCTGTTCATCATGATTTGCTTCCAGAATTAACACCCGACACTTCTGCAACTGGCTGGCAACCAGCCGGGTTGAAAAACCGAGATCGGTCGCAAAACCAATCTTCCCTTCACTGGATAAAATAGTAAAACCAACCGGGTTAACAGCATCATGAGTCGTTGAAAATGACGTTATTTCCAAGTTCTGCAGTGAAAAAGAGTCCCCTGCAGTAAAAAGTTGCAGATCAGCAATCTTGCCAAGTTTAGGTAAAGCGGTATGGGTTTGCTGATCGATGTAGACAGGTAAATTATGGCGACGTGACAGCGGACCGATCCCTCCGACATGATCATGGTGTTCGTGGGTCACCAGAATAGCATCCAGATCATCCCCGGTCAGACCGATCGTCGAGAGGCGACGAGCCGTTTCTACCCCCGACAGCCCGGCGTCAATCAGTAATCGACAACCATCAACCTCAATCAAGGTGCTGTTTCCGCGACTTCCGCTGGCCAGTAAACATACCCGCATTCAACTGTTCCTTTTTATCCCCTAGAGAGCGTTGCCCTTATACCTAAAATTGCCAATAGCTGCAAGGGAGAAAACCCAAAAACAATTCCCGGTAAAAGAGATTTGCAAACGGGGAAAATTTAGGTATTCTGGAAGAATACTGCCTTAAGTAACGTAGCAAAAAACTGCAGCGCTTTGGGAATTAAATAACTATTTTTTCATTCATAACAAGGAGGCTACTCAATGTCTGTAAAAGTTGCAATTAACGGGTTTGGTCGAATCGGCAGAAATGTTCTACGGATTGCCAGTCAATCCACTGGTTTCGATGTTGTTGCGGTCAATGATTTGACCGATACACAGACCCTGGCACATCTGTTTAAATACGATTCGGTTCACGGCATTTTCCCCGGTCAAGTTGAGACCGATGGAGAAAATCTGGTTGTTGATGGCAAATCAATCAAAGTTCTCTCCCAGCGCGACCCGGCTCAGCTCCCCTGGCAAGAGCTGAATGTTGATATTGTTATTGAAGCGACCGGTTTCTTTAGCGCTCGTGATCAGGCAGCACTCCACCTGGCAGCTGGAGCTAAAAAAGTTGTCATCAGCGCACCGGGGAAAGATGCTGATCTCACTGTCTGTATGGGGATCAATGAAGCTGACTATGATCCTGCAGCACACAGTATCATCTCCAATGCCTCCTGCACGACCAATTGTCTCGCTCCTGTGGCCAAAGTACTGCTGGAAAGTTTTGGCATTGTTCGGGGAATGATGACTACAGTTCACTCCTATACTAACGATCAGAAAATCCTCGACTTACCCCACAAGGATCTGCGTCGTGCCCGGGCCGCCGGGGTCAATATGATTCCTACCACTACGGGGGCAACCAAAGCAGCGGCTCTGGTTCTACCACAGTTGAAGGATAAACTTGCCGGGATGGCGATTCGCGTCCCGACACCCAATGTTTCCCTTATAGACCTGGTTGTAGAAACTGAAAAACCGACCACTGTTGAAGAAGTCAATGGTGCCATGTTGGCAGCATCGGAAAACGGCTTGAAAGGGATTCTTGATTATTGCGATCTCCCTCTGGTATCGCACGATTTCAATGGCTCCGCCGCCTCTTCAACAGTGGATGCCATGAGCACCGCCGTTCTAAGTGGAACCATGGTTAAAGTGCTGGCCTGGTACGATAATGAATGGGGCTATTCCCAGCGGGTTTTTGATCTGGTCCGGTATATTGCGGCACAATAGCAAAGAGTGGAGAAACAGATGTTCAGAAAAAAATCTCTAAAAGATATCGATGTTAAGGGAAAGCAGGTGTTTTGCCGCTGCGACTTCAATGTCCCCCTCAATGACAAGGGTGAAATCACTGATGATACCCGTATTCAGGCAGCATTACCGACAATTCGCTATTTGATTGAGCAGGGGGCAAAAGTGATTCTTGCCTCCCATCTTGGCCGTCCCAAAGGAAAACCAGATCCGGCTTTCAGTCTTTGCCCGGTTGCAACACACTTAAGTCAGTTACTGGGGAAGCAGATCATCATGGCACCCGATTGTATCGGTGAAAACATTCAACTGCTGGCCA
>JAUVCS010000209.1 GCA_030590745.1 Desulfuromusa sp. | reverse complement strand
CGTAAGTTAAGCTTCTCTTCACACAGGCGCATGATGGTGGATCGGGTAACACCCTTCAACAGCCCGGTTGAGATAGCCGGGGTAAAAACCCATTGTCCTCGACTCCAGAAGATGTTTGATGCGGCCCCTTCGCAGATATGATCCTTATTGTTCAGCATGATCACTTCAAAAGCCCCGGCAGCTTTAGCTTCAAGTTTGCCCAGCAGACTGTTGAGGTTACTGATTGATTTGATTTGTGGATTGATTGCTTCCGGAGCGTTTCTTCGTGTCTGCGCGACTTGCAGGGCAATCCCTTCCTGATAATAGCTTGCTGCAAACCCTTGAAACTCCCGGGCAACAATCAGGCAGGTTAAATCGCTATCCATATTACGTTGAAAACCAATCTGCCCTTCTCCCCGGGTTATTGTAATTCGATAGTAGGCATTTTTCAGCCCATTGCGCTGATTGAGTTCCAGCAGAACCTCTTCAAGTTGTGACTGGGTCATGGTCAGTGGATAGGAGAGTGCTTTGGCCGATTGTACCAGTCGCTGATAGTGCTGGGGAAATTGATAAAGTTGGTTTTCGACAGAGCGAAAACTCTCAAAAATCCCATCACCGTATAAAAAACCTTGATCAAAAACAGAGATTTTTGCCGTGTCACTTTGAATAAATTGACCATTTAAATAGAGATAACTCATTGCTTAATCCTGAAATTAAAAATCGATGTAAAATCAAATTGATAGGTAATTTTAACGTAAAACTCAATTTGACGAAAGGGCAAAGAAACAGGATATCGAAGCATTGACATCGGCGCTATCTTTGCCTAGTGTCGTGTCAGGTATGACATACCCGACTCGACACTAGTCTCAGGGGGGATTGAGCAATTCTATATTCCCCCAATCTTGCCCTGAAAACTCAGCTTAAGAGCTCAAACAGGATATATTTTATGGACGTTATTGATCTGCGTAGTGACACTGTCACCCACCCCACTCCTGAAATGCGTACGGCAATGGCAACGGCGACCGTTGGCGACGATGTTTATGGGGAAGACCCGACAGTTAACCGGCTTGAAGCTGCAGCAGCCGAAATGTTCGGGATGGAGGCAGGACTGTTTGTGACCAGTGGAACACAGGGCAACCTGATCGCACTGTTGACCCATGCCCCTCGAGGGAGTGAAATTATTGTCGGCGACAAAGCCCACATTGTCCTTTACGAACAGGCGGGGATGGCGGCTCTTGGTGGGATCATGCCCAGAACTCTTGCGGTTCAGGAAGATGGGACGCTGCTGCTGGAAGATATTGAGCAGGCTATCCGAGGTAATAATGAGCACTTTCCACGTACCAGAATTATCTCCATCGAGAATACTCAGGGGACCGTTGGAGCGATCCCACTAAGCCCGGAATATACCCGCCAGGTTGCTGACCTGGCCCATCAACATCAACTCAAATTTCATATTGACGGGGCGCGGATCTTCAATGCAGCAACCGCCTATAATGTCTCCCCTGCCGAAATTATTGCCGGCGCCGACAGTATGACTTTCTGTCTCTCCAAGGGGTTGTGTGCCCCGGTCGGGTCCATTCTGCTTGGCAATAGAGAGTTTATTAAAGAGGCACATCGGGTCCGCAAGGTTCTCGGTGGGGGGATGCGTCAGGTGGGGGTTCTTGCTGCCGCAGGACAGATTGCCCTGGATAAAATGACTCAACGCCTGGCCGAGGATCATCTGAATGCCGCCTATCTTTCGGCACAGCTCAAGGATGTTCCTGGAGTTAAGGTGATGAGTCAAAATACCAACTTCGTTTTTTTCTGGTTGGAGGAGGGGGCCAGATTGAGCCCCACGGAATTCACCAGAGAAATGGCTGAGCATAATGTTATCCTCAGTCCCTACCCCGGCTATGAACGTAAGTTTCGGGCGGTTCTCCATTATTGGATTACCCGCGAACGGGTTGATGAGGCTGTTGCGGCAATGAAAACTGTTTTGGGATAGCTTTTGTCCCCCGTGACTGTCATTCAACGACTATGCCCGGTTCAGCAACAGAACTTTAATGTTCTGGTTAAGGTTTTCCCCCTTCCCCCCAAACCGGTTCAATGGTTCAACCGACATTAACTTTCCAAAGAGATACATATTGACTTATTAATATATACGGGTAAAAATATGACGCTATTAGTCAGCTTTGCCTTTGCCATAACATCACTGGCAAAATATTATTCTTGGCCACAGAAAGGAAAGTCTTTATGAAATGTAAATTTATTCTTCTATTTGTTCTTGTCGCTTGCATGAGTGTTACAGCGGTTTTTGCTGCAGAGAAACCAACCAACCCCAATCAACAGACCATCTGGAACCTCTACGTGGATTCAAAAGAAGCCTATGCTATGAAGCAGGAATTGGGCGACAAGATGCTTTTTATTGACGTGCGGGATCCGATTGAAATTATGTTTACCGGTTTTACCGACGAGGTCGATATAAATATCCCTTTCAAACTGGCAAATGGCAGCCTCTGGAATGATAAGAAACCGGTTTTTTTGATGGAGGTGAACCCCAATTTTGAGCAAGAGATCGCTGCAGCTCTGGAAGCACGTGGGCTTACCAAGGAGGTTCCGGTTGTCATTATGTGCCGTTCAGGTGGAACCCGTGGAGCCCCTGCAATCAAGTATCTGGAAAACAAAGGGTATAAACAGGTTTATGTCGTCACTGATGGTTTTGAAGGGGGGAAAATCAAGGATGGTGACAGAAAAAACTGGCGGTTGAAGAATGGTTGGAAAAACTCCGGGCTCCCTTGGAGCTACAAATTGAACAAAGAAAAAATGTATTTTCCACCCAAGTAAAACCAACGTAACGATCTGGCGGGGATTGACCGATGGTCGATTACCGCCAGATTGACGTAGAAATCAACCGGTTGCGGCACTTGTCCCGGCCAGATAGCCCGTTGACCAGCACACTTGAAGGTTATACCCCCCGGTCGGCCCGTCCAGATCGATCATCTCTCCGGCAAAGTAGAGGTTTGATATCTTTTTTGAGCGCATGGTCCGCATATCGATATCCTGCAGAGAAACCCCTCCTGAGGTAATGATCGCTTTTTTGTAGCCATCGACACCGCTGACGGTTAGC
>JAUVCS010000197.1 GCA_030590745.1 Desulfuromusa sp. | reverse complement strand
TCGAGTAAAAAAGTGCCGACGCCGATGACTGTTTTTGGCAGATAGCCAGTTCCGGCAACACACTTTTCAATTTTATCGATTCGCTTGTTGATCAGATTGCTCAGTACGTCCAAGTCGAGTTCCATATTCTGTTCTCCAGATTTCTGACAGAGTTAATTTAGCAGCCTGACAAAATCCTCCGGCATCCCGGTGTCAAAAGTCATTTGTTTGCCGTTGAAGGGGTGGCTGAAAGAAATTGATCGGGCATGGAGAGCAAGCCGTTTTGAAGCAATCTTTCCACTTCCGTATTTGCTGTCCCCCGCGACGGGATGCCCTTTTTCCGCAAAATGTACGCGGATCTGGTGTTTTCGACCGGTAAGGAGATGAATCTCTACCAGGCTGAAAGCTTTGGTCTCTTTCACTACTTTGTAGGACGTGTGGGAAAGTTTCCCCTTGGCAGCATCAGGAGTTGAATAGACCCGGTGGGCGGCATTCTCGGCCAGACAGGTGGAGATCGTCCCCTCTTTTGGTGTCAGTCGACCTTGGACGATAGCCAGATAGTACTTGTCGGTCTGCTCCCAATGCTCCTGCAAGAATTTCTTGGCTGGTTCGCTTTTGGCAAAAAGGAGGATTCCTGACGTGTCCTGATCCAAACGATGAACCACATAGACCCGGTTTCGTGATTTCGGATTGCCCTTACGGATATAATCATTGAGCAGATAGTGAACCGTTCTCGATTTGTTCCGATCAGTGCCGACAGTCAGCAGTCCTGCTGGTTTTTCCACCACGAGGATATCCTTGTCCTCATGCAGGATGGTCAGCCCTTTTGGTTGGCGCTTTTTTTTATGCAGATGATCCAATTGATCTCCTGTTCCCTGGTCTAGCAGCCTGCAAGGTGTTAGTTACTCAAGAACTTTGTACTCAACCCTGATAATCTCAAGCTCTGTTTGGCCACCGGGAGTTGCAAATGAGACCAGATCACCAACTGATGACCCCAGCAGGGCACGACCAATGGGAGAGACCCAGCTTACGTAACCGCGCGAAGCATCGAGTTCGTCTGTGCCGACAATACAGTAAACCTTCTCTTCTCCCATTTCGTTTTCAACCGTGACAGTACCGCCGAAAAGTACCCTGCCATTGGCAATTTTTTGCTGTTCAACCGGGTCAACGATGGTTGCATCCTCCAGGCGTCTGGTCAGAAAACGAATCCGTCCATCATACTGCCGGAGCTTTCTTTTGGCGTAGTGGTAATCGGCATTTTCACTCCGGTCGCCGTTACTCGCAGCCCAGGCTACAGTTTTAACCATTTCGGGTCGCAGTTGGTAGAGGGTTTCTTTGAGCTCAGCCCTCAACCGCCGGGCACAGGCGGGGGTCAAATAGATTGGGGCAGGCTGCGATGTTTTTTGGTTTGACATGGCGACTCAATTCCAAGTTGATGAAGTTTTACAACATTCCCCTCCCCCTGAGGGAGAAGGGTTCAGGTGAATTAACGTCTCCGTTTTTCACCCCGAGCCTGCACCTGCTTTGGCTTCTTTGGTTTCTTCGGGCGTACCCTTGTCTGGCGGGTCAACGGAACTTTATGGTTCGGGATAAAACCGGTTTCAACTTCGCGCACCAGGGTCTGGCGAATCAAGGTTTCAATCGCAGTGAGTAACTTGACCTCATCGGCACTGACCAGAGAGATTCCTTCCCCTTGCAAACCGGCACGACCGGTTCGCCCGATACGGTGAATGTAATCTCCGGGGACTTTGGGTAGATCGAAATTAATCACGTGCGGCAGTTCACTGATGTCAAGACCGCGTGCGGCGATATCGGTGGCGACCAGAATACGGGTTTTGTTCGCTTTGAAGTCGGCAAGGGCACGGGTTCGCAGCCCCTGACTCTTATCTCCATGGATTGCCACTGTAGAGATATTCTCACTTTTCAGATGTCGAACCAATTGATCCGCCCCTTTTTTGGTGCGGGTAAAAACTAAGACTTGCGACCAATTTTTACTGCGGATCAGGTGACTGAGAAGGGCAGATTTTTTACTCTTATCAACCTCATAAACCCATTGCTTCACACTTTTTGCTGCAGAGTTTCGTCGACTGACCTCTATCTTCACGGGACTTTTGAGAAGACCGTTGGTGAGTTTACGGATGTCATCAGAAAAGGTTGCTGAAAAGAGCAAGTTCTGGCGCTTTTTCGGCAGTAACGTAAGGATTTTGCCGATCTCGTCGCTGAACCCCATATCGAGCATTCGGTCCGCTTCATCCAGCACCAGCACCTCTACCTGCGAAAATTTCACCGCATTCTGGCTAAAAAGGTCTAATAAGCGTCCCGGTGTCGCCACCAGCACATCGATTCCGCCACGTAGTTTCATCATCTGCGGATTGATCTTCACTCCTCCGTAGACAACACTCGATTTAAACGGAAGATGTTTGCCATAGGTAGCAACGCTCTCGGCAACCTGCACCGCCAGTTCACGGGTCGGTGTCAGTATCAGAGCTCGGATATGGTTTGATTTAACCCTATTGCCGTTGGCAAGTTGTTGCAGCAGCGGCAGGGCAAAACTGGCAGTTTTGCCGGTTCCGGTTTGCGCCGCAGCCATGATATCTCTGCCGGAGAGAACTGCAGGGATCGCTTTGACCTGAATCGGGGTGGGGGTGGAGTATCCGATTTCATCAAGGGTGTGTAACAGGGTTTCTGATAGTCCAAGGGTCGAAAATGTCATAGTGTTGTTTCTTGATCTGTGGTTGATGATTTTGCTGGCAGAATAGTGGGAGTGTACGTTGTGGAGGATCGGATATGCAAGGCTCTCCGTATAGATTGATCTACTATTTAATGTCTCTCATTAGCGCACCCATAATTTTTTGCTGTGAAAAAAAACATTCTTCTGTTATATTCTACACTTGCTGACCCAGATAGGAGAGATATAAAATGTATCGATGGATATTAGCAGGGCTATTTGTATGTTTTTTATTTTGTGGATCTGTCTTTGCCAATGACGGTATTGCCATTGTCAAACAAGTTGAGGGTAGCGTTACCGTTAAACGGGCAGGGGAGGCTCTTCCAGTTGCGCAGGGTGACAGGCTTCTAGAGGGAGATATTCTGATAACCGGAGGAGATGGCCACATTGGAGTGATTTTCCACGATGGCAGTATTCTTTCTCTTGGAGAGAAGAGCTTTCTCCGGGTTGAAAATTTCGTTTTTAAACCCATTGAAAGCGAATTCAAGTTC
>JAUVCS010000136.1 GCA_030590745.1 Desulfuromusa sp. | reverse complement strand
GGTCGGAAAGTCAATTTCCTTACGACTTTCCAAAAACTGTTTGCGGATAGATACTTTTCCCATAGGGCATCATCCAGATTTATAACTAACGGGATTTTCAGAACAACAGGTGGGCATAAAAAGGGGGCATACAGACTATATTAAGTGCAGATCCAAAGTTGCTACAATTACATGAAAACGATTTATTTCCTGAAATCTGTAGAAGCCTTCTCCGTAAACTAACCAGAAATATCAACGCCTTCAGGGTAAAAACTCAGGTGGACTGCAATGCCTCGCCAGCAGCAAGGTTTTAAACACCCAACACACAGGTGTAAGTCTATACTTAATTTATGCCACACCAGTTCATTTAAAAACCCTCAACATGGGGTTATGACAACAACTGATGTCGTATCTAACAAGTGATGATACATTGAAATCAATCCCGTTAGCAACCAGAATCATCAGCCACAGCACGCTCTAAAGATTCAATCAATTGTTGCAGACGGAGATCTTGCTGCTCATCCTGGTTCTCCTGATTCAAGAGCTGCAGATATTGACCAGCCAGGTTCAGCAAAGTCAAAACCGTCAAATCTCTGGTATCAACTGACCGGGCAGAGGCTGTTTCAGCCAGCTTCATCTCAACAAACTCAACAATCTCCTGAACCTGAGATTCCGATCCCTGACTGCGTAAATTGTAGTCTCTACCAAGGATTTTAATTTGAACTGTGGGATTCAAGATTCCTCCAATTGAACAATATCGAGACGTTCAAGGATCCGGTCAATCTCCCCGATAAGATGATTGCGATCCTCTTGCCACTGGAGCTTTTCTCTTTGAAGGGTGACATTTTCGGACTTCAGATAGCGATTCTGCTCAAGCAGTGTCTCGATAGCACCCTCTAGCCGATCTAAAATTTCCACTTAAAACCCTCCCCATCCAGATATTCGAAAGATAAAGATATTCGAAAGATAACTATTGTCCACTTTGATCTTTATCAAATAATACTGAAACAAACATCTCCGCATCAAAAGGACGTAAATCATCAAGCTGCTCACCAATACCGACAAACCGCACTGGCACCTGCATCTCAGCAGCAATTGCCACAACAATCCCCCCCTTGGCAGTCCCATCAAGTTTTGTCAGAGCGATACCATTCAACGGGACCGCCTGATTAAATAATTTGGCTTGCGTCAAAGCATTTTGACCGGTCGTTGCATCAAGAACCAAAAGAACTTCGTGTGGAGCTCCGGGGATTTCCCGGTCTAAAACTCGGCGAATCTTTTTTAGTTCCTCCATCAGGTTGACCTTAGTGTGCAAGCGGCCCGCAGTATCAAGCAATAAAATATCAGCCTTCCGGGCAACTGCGGCTTTGGCGGCATCAAAAGCAACCGCCCCGGGATCAGCCCCTTCAGCATGGCTGATAACATCAACATTCGCCCTTTCACCCCAGATTTCCAGCTGCTCTGCTGCTGCCGCGCGGAAAGTATCTCCAGCGCCAAGAATAACCTTTTTACCCGCCAGCGCAAACTGATTTGCCAATTTCCCAATAGTTGTCGTTTTACCGACACCATTGACACCAATAACCATAATGACAAATGGTGCAGCACTGGTTACATCGAGCGGCTTACTGTCAAACCTCAAGATTTTTTTCAATTCTTCCATCAGTAGCTGGCGTACCTGCTCAGGGGAGGCCAATTCACCTTTGGCTCGACTCGCTTCAATTGATTTTATCAGCTGCTGTGTCGTCGGCATTCCCAGATCGGCAGTGATAAGGATTTCTTCCAATTCTTCGATTAAATCTTCATCAATCGCGGTGCGACTACGCAATAAGCTATCGACCCGACCGACCAACGAAGATTGAGTCATGGAGAGACCACGTTTAAACCGCTCAACCAAGTTCAGGGTGGGCTCTGGCTCCGATTCTACCTCTAATTCAATTGCCGGTTCCGGCTCAACCGTAGCAGCTGTGTCAACTGCAGAAATGTCATCGGTGGTTTCTTCAGCTTGCTCCCGATCCTTCTCAGGCTGCTTGGGTTTCTTGAATAACTTTAGCAGCAGCAGAACGAACAGAAGAACAACAACCGTCACACCAAGATATAAAACGCCAAAAGCTGCCAATGTCTGGTATTCTTCAGGAACACCGAGAGACGCCAGTAACAGCGATAAATACACAACAAAAGCATTGAGCTGATCCATCACGGCAGCCCAATTCAAACCCTTAAGCCATTCCATAAATTTCAAATCCTTAACATTTTACGATTGAGATACCCATAAACTATTAAACTAAAGATAGCTGTCCCCGGGTGTCAAACTGGTTGAGTGGGCTGAGGAACCATTTAAGCCAGCAGTTAAAATTCAAATTCCCTGCGCAACGCTGCGGCACACTGGTTCATTTTGTATGTTGCGAGTGCGGCAATCGACTCCGGTCCCAACTGCAGTATCAGCAGGTACTCTTCAGTTAAAGGGAATATCAAGGTTTTATTTCGACCGGTACGGATCACCACCTCATTAAGAGCACCGCTGTCTGTCCTTAGCAGCGCCTCTCTCAACTGAGAAAGAATGATACCATTATGGGCGCCAAGAACCTTGATATCGTACTCACCGATCATCGAAACCTGATCAACGGCCTCCCCCTCCCAGTCAACAATGATAGCCCCCAATGCTCCGGGAATATCTTCCAACAACTGCTGCAATAGTGATTTAAATGGCATACTATTAACCCTTGTTGCGCTAGAGACATAATTTTCTGTGGGGATCAACCTACACCGATACGGACTCTTCCTGCGGCTGAAAATCATTGATCCGAACCGAAACGATCTTTGAAATACCCGGCTCCTGCATTGTTACTCCATACATAATATCTACTATACCCATAGTCCGTTTGCTGTGGGTGATAATAATAAATTGGGACTGATCGGTCATTTCCCGAACTATTGTGGCAAAACGGCTGATATTTGCATCATCCAGAGGAGCGTCAACCTCATCAAGAACGCAAAACGGTGTCGGTTTGATTAAAAACAGTGAAAAAATTAACGCAACCGCCGTTAACGCTTTTTCCCCGCCAGAAAGCAGATTAACATTTTGCAGACGTTTACCGGGGGGTTGGGCAATAATATCGATACCGGTTTCGAGCAGATCATTCTCATCGGTTAATCGCAGTTCAGCCTTGCCACCATTAAACATCCGGGGGAAAACCTGCTGAAATTTTTCGTTTACCTCGGCAAATGTTTCCTTGAAGCGCCGCCGGGTTGTCCGGTTGATCTGACTGATCGCTTTTTCTAAATCTTCCAATGAGCGATTTAAATCATCTCGCTGTTGTGACAGAAAATCGTAGCGCTCCTCCTGCTCTCGATATTCATCAATCGCCATCAGATTAACCTCACCAAGCGATTCGATCCGCTGCTGCAGCCGCTTTAACTGTTGCTGCTGGCGCTCCAACTCATCCCCTATCGCCTCCGGAACCTGATGCTCCAGTAAATCGACATTGTAACGTTCCAGAATCCCCTGTCGAACATGTTCGACATCAACCTGCAATTGGTGATGATTTAACTGTAATTGGGAAACTGTTTTACGTAATTCCTCAGCTTCCAGACGAACCTTTCGCAACTTTTCACGAAACTCATCCAGCTCTAAACGCCGCTGTTCATAACGATCACGGACCGCTTCGTTGGATGTTTGTTGTTCGGTGCGTCGCGTGAGCAACAGCTCCAGTTCAACCTGGAGATGTTGATCTTTCCCCTCCAGTTGCTGTCGGGAGTCAAGTCCGGTTTTTTTCCGTTGTTCCAATTGCAGGGTGCGCTGCTCAATTTCCTGCTGCTGATTTTCAATCCGCGCCAAGGTCTCATGAAAAGCGCGCTGTTGTTGCTGCAGTGAGGCAAGATCCACCCGTTGTGCGGTCAACTCCTCCCGGGACTTATCAAGTCTGGTCCGCCAGACAGTTAATTCTTCTTGCTGTTGTTCAACCAGGCTCTCCAATTGCTGCTGCCGTTCACCCGTCTGGCGACTTCCCACGGACAGCTGTTCTTTTTCCAGCAGCAGGGCCTCCCGCCCTTCATCAATCTGTTCCAGATCAAAAACCAGGACGGCCAGACGTTTACTTAGATATTCATCTTCCGTTTGCACCCCCTGCCGGTCTTTGGCAAGTTCTAACGCCTGCAATTCCAGACGATGCCCCTCAGAGGTTGCCACAAGTTGTGACTCTTCCAAATGCAACAGCTG
>JAUVCS010000172.1 GCA_030590745.1 Desulfuromusa sp. | reverse complement strand
GAACTTGCGGATATCGTTTATCCGGGAGGATCACAAAAACTCATACAACTGGGTTGGCCCTATACAGGACAGGCTAAGTGCGAATGGGCGAAGCATATTTCTCCTCACTTGGATGTGGAGAAAAATCAATCGAGAAGTTTCCAAGTATTTCGTGATGGAATTAGGGGCTTGATGCAGGAGGCATTCGAGGCTGAATGAAAGTTGGGTGCAAAAACTGGTGAAGTGTTTCTGCTATGCCAGCTGAGGGTTGTTGTCAAGGAGTTCTGATAAAGATTGAAAGCTTAAACCCGACGGATTTTGGTTAATTCTGTTACAGCCTTGAAGTGGTCGCACGATAAAAGTAAACGTTGTGGCAGGACTGCACTGCAATTTTCCTGCTACAATGGGCTGAATAACAACTACTAAAACGGAGTCAATAATGGCACGAGCAACTTTTGCAGGTGGGTGTTTCTGGGGAACCGAAGACGCTTTCAGAACCTTGGATGGTGTGATTGATACCGCCGTTGGTTATATGGGGGGAGCGACGGAGAATCCAACTTATGAAATGGTTTGTACCGGCGCAACTGGTCATGCCGAGGTGGTTGACATCAATTTTGATCCATCTATCATCAGTTATCAGCAATTGCTTGAGCGCTTCTGGGCTATCCACAATCCGACCACCCTTAATTTTCAAGGGGTCGATCATGGTACTCAGTACCGTTCCGCTATTTATTATCACGATGATGAACAGCGGCAACAAGCGGAAGATTCAAAGGGCGCCCTGAACGCATCAAAAGTTCATTTGCTTCCAGTGGTGACAGAAATCACCCTGGCTGAGCCATTTTGGCGTGCAGAAGAGTACCATCAGCAATATTTTGTGAAACAAAAACGGGGTTAAATATTCAGTTCGATATTGATGGATTACTGCTTACCTGTTTGTATTTTGGAGAAATGGACTATTTTTTTATTCCGAAGAGTTAAACAGATTCGTTTGACATCAGTTCTCCAAACCGGTGCATTTTTGTTGCTTCTGGCCGGGTGCTATCTTGGTTTAATGCAGGGGGCAGAAAACCTTGGTTATAACTGGCAGTGGCATAGAGTTCCCCGCTATCTGTTCAAAAGCTCCGCGGATGGTTGGGAGTTTGGACCCTTGTTGCAGGGCTTATGGTTAACCTTAGCTATATCCCTGGTCAGCCTTGTTCTGGCGATGACAATCGGGTTGGTTACGGCGTTGATGCGACTGTCAGCGAGTCCAATGGCACGGGGAATTTCGTCGGTCTATCTCGAACTTATTCGCAACACTCCACTGCTCATACAAATTTTTATTATTTATTTTGTCTTTGCGCCGATTCTCGATCTTGGCCGTTTTACCTCAGCAATTGTGGCTCTCAGTTTATTTGAGGGGGCCTATGCGGCAGAAATTGTTCGTGCAGGAATTCTGGGAATACCTGCCGGGCAGTGGGAAGCCTCTGCCTCTTTGGGGATGTCCAGTGGCCAAAGCTATCGCTATATAATTCTTCCCCAGGCGTTGCGGCAGATGATTCCCCCACTGACCAGTCAGGGGATTTCACTGGTCAAGGATTCGGCCCTGGTTTCCACAATTGCTATTTATGACTTGACGATGCAGGGACAGCAGATCATTGCTGAAACCTTTTTGACCTTTGAAATCTGGTTTGTGGTTGCACTTATTTATCTAGCTGTCACCATGATTCTGTCAATTCTGGTAAAATATCTGGAGTATCGACTTTCTGATCATCTGATTTAAAATGATTCAACAGGAGAAAATTATGAAAAAGCAGATTGCTGTGGCTTTATTGCTGGTGTTGACACTTCTGGTTGCGCCTCTGTGGGCGGGGAATACCCGTCGGGATTTGATCAAAGAAGGGACCCTTGAACAGGTGATCTCAAAGAATAAACTGCGGATCGGGTTTTCCACTTTTGTTCCCTGGGCAATGAAGGATAAAAAAGGTGGTTACACCGGGTTTGAAATTGAAGTGGCACAACAGTTGGCTGAAGATATGGGTGTTGAAGCGGTTTTTATTCCAACCAAGTGGTCAGGAATCATCCCGGCGTTGCTGACCGGCAAGTTCGATATAATTATCGGGGGGATGGGAATTACTCCGGGGCGGAATCTTAAAGTCAATTTCAGTGATGCTTATGAATTCTCCGGCATGTCAATTGTTGCAAACAGCAAACTTGCTGCCGGAAGCGCTGGCCTGGAAGCATTCAATAAGCCTGATGTCACGATTGTTGCACGGATTGGAACAACCGCTGCTACAGCCGCAAAGAAGTATCTGCCAAAGGCTAAATTGCGCCTGTTTGACGATGAAGGGCAGGCTCTGCAAGAGGTTCTTAACAAACGAGCGGTGGCCATGGTTTCATCACAGCCATTTCCAGAATTTCAGGCCCTGAAATATTCTGGCAAACTATATTTACCGTTGGCAGGAAAAACTTTTACTAAAGAACCAATAGGCTTTGCGATTCGTAAAGGGGATGTTGATTTCCTGAACTTTCTGAATAACTGGATTCTGGTAAAAAATGCTGATGGTTGGTTGCAAGAGCGTCATTCTTACTGGTTTACCACTCAGGATTGGAAAACCCAGATTGAGTAGCGCTGTTGTCACTTTTGAACCCGTATTCGGGGGACACGTAACAAGTACATGTCCCCCGAATACTCACTAACCTTCTGCGATCCCCCTCACTCCCCCTTTGTCAAAGGGGGAGGCTTAAAAACTCCCCTCTTTGGTAAAGAGGGGCTGGGGGAGATTTGAAAATAAGGAGTTTAACTTTTGCTACCACGTCGACAATCCCGTTGGGGGCAACTTGATACCATCCTGTTGTTACTGTTGTTCAGTGGCGTAGCCTATCTTGGCTACCGGATCAATACCGGCCTTGAATATCAGTGGAACTGGCAGGTTATTCCTCAGTATCTGTTGCGGCATGATCCGGTTGATGGCTGGGTGCCGAATCTATTACTGCTTGGTTTGTTGACAACGATTCGTTTGAGCTTCTGGAGCCTGCTGCTGGCATTACCTGTTGGTCTGCTCGCCGGGCTGATGCGTACCAGTCTGCATCTGTTTAACCGGCTGATTGGGAGTACTTACGTCACCTTGTTAAGAAATCTACCGCCACTGGTTTTAGTCTTTATTTTCTACTTTTTTATCAGTGACCAGGTTCTCCCCTATTTAAATATTGGTGAGTGGATTGGCACTGCTCCCGAATGGGTACAGCAAGCATCACAGCTTCTTGTGGCTCCACCGGATCAGTTGGAAGCCTTTATTGCTGCAGTCATAACCCTGGCTCTATTTGAGGGGGCCTATGTCGGTGAAATCGTGCGGGCGGGAATCAACAGTATTGAAACTGGGCAGTGGGAAGCCGCACGGGCATTGGGGATGCGGCGCTGGCAATTGCTTCAGCATATTATTCTGCCGCAGGCTTTTCAGCGGATGATTCCACCATTGGCCGGACAGGCAATTTCA
>JAUVCS010000036.1 GCA_030590745.1 Desulfuromusa sp. | reverse complement strand
ATTACAGTGGGTCAGAACCCGGGCTCCGTCCGGCAATAGCGGTTCACCATGTTGCCCCATTTGCCGATTGATTTTTTCATCCTCCTGGGTGATCGCCAGAGCTTCAAACTCAAGTCCGATTTTCAGCTCCAGAACACTCCGGTCCAGGTTGGATTCGGCAAAGTGTTTCATCCGTTCCAGAGCCCAGGAAAGATTGACAGCAGTCGGTCGGGTTGCAGCTAGAACCGCACAGATCTTTTCAAGCTCCTGAAAAAACTCCCAACTTATCTCCGTTTCAATATCTCGTGCACCAAACCAGGCACCAATTGCTGCAGCAACACCGATTGCCGGAGCACCACGAACAACCATGGTACGGATTGCTTCAGCAACCTCCTGATAAGTTGTATAAGTGTGCCATACCTCTTCAACCGGGAGCAGCCGTTGATCAAGCATCTGACATTTTCCAGCGACAAACCGGATCGGGCGGATCGCCCGGGTATCAATAGGACAGGTTGACATAATAACTGTTCCTTTTTTTGTTATTTTTACAGCTTCTTTTTCAGCAATTGATTAGCCATGCCGGGATTGGCTTTCCCCTTGCTCGCCTTCATGACCTGACCGACAAAGAAACCCATCAGCTTCTCTTTGCCGCCACGATATTCAGCAACTTGATCCGGATTCGCAGCAATAACCTCATCAAC
Source organism: Desulfuromusa sp. (assembly GCA_030590745.1). Taxonomy (GTDB): domain Bacteria; phylum Desulfobacterota; class Desulfuromonadia; order Desulfuromonadales; family Geopsychrobacteraceae; genus Desulfuromusa. The sequence continues at coordinate 7,164 of JAUVCS010000036.1, read as the reverse complement.
AATTGCCTCAATCGCCCCAGTATCGGTGACCTGCTTGAGCCCTTTTTCCTCAATGATCTGATCGGCAGTATTTCCCGTCTGCCAGATTTTTTCAAAAACGGTTTTGGCAATTTTCCCCGAAATTGTTTTATCATCAATCCGGATCAGCACCCCGGCAAGCAACTCCGGCGTAACCGGACAAGCAGAAATCTCCAGTTTTTTATCTTTGAGGGCTCCGAGAACTTCACCCATCACCCAGTTGGAACAGATTTTTGGGTTATTATAGTGTTTAACCACCGCTTCAAAATATTCAGCGAGAGGTCGGTCGGATGAAATAACTCCAGCATCATAAGCCGGCAGACCTATTTCCCCCTGATAGCGCTGCAGCTTGGCCGTAGATAATTCCGGTAAGCTTTTACGAACCTGCTCAATCCAGTCAGCTGAAACATCCACCGGTAACAGGTCAGGATCAGGGAAATAGCGATAATCATGAGCCTCCTCTTTACCCCGCATCGAACGACTCACCCCGGCATCAGGATCAAACAGCCGGGTTTCCTGCACCACCTTTTCCCCGGCATCAATCACGTCAATCTGCCGCTCCACCTCGTATTCAATCGCCTGCTTGATGTAACGGAAAGAGTTGAGATTTTTCAGCTCCGACCGGGTTCCCAGCTCTTTTTGCCCCCAGGGCCGAATCGAGACATTGGCATCACAGCGAAACGAGCCTTCATCCAGATTTCCATCACAGATTCCCAGATAGACGACAATTTGATGCAGTTGCTTAAGGTAAGCAATCGCCTCCTCAGAGCTACGCATATCGGGTTCAGAAACCACCTCCAACAGCGGAGTACAAGCGCGGTTCAAGTCAACCGAAGAGCTATTATCACTATTATGCAGCAACTTCCCCGCATCCTCTTCCATATGAATTCTGGTGATTCCAAGCCGTTTTCCCCCCAATTCCTCAGTTTCAATATCAAGCCAGCCATGTTCACAAATCGGCAGTTCAAATTGAGAAATCTGATATCCCTTCGGCAGATCGGGATAAAAATAATTTTTCCGGGCAAAAATTGATCGGGGGGTAATCTGGCAGTTGGTCGCCAATCCCGCCTTGATGGCATCCTCCACCACCTGACGATTGAGAACCGGCAACGCACCGGGTAATCCCAGACATACTGGACAGGTTTGACTGTTAACCCCTTGACCGAATTCGGTTGAACAACCACAGAAAATTTTGGTCCTGGTGGTCAACTGGACATGAACCTCCAAACCGATCACCACTTCATATCTTGAATTCATTGTAAAATCCTGTTCGAATAACTTGAAATTATAATTCGGGAACCCGCTTATTCCAGTCGGTTGCCTGCTCAAATGCGTAAGCTGCCTGTAAAATTTCAGCTTCCGCAAACGGTTTTCCAATCAGTTGCAACCCGATCGGCAACTCATTTTTACTGAAACCACAGGGGAGACTCATCGCACAGGTTCCTGCCAAGTTGGTCGGGATGGTAAAGATATCCGACAGGTACATCTGCAACGGATCATTGACCTTTTCGCCAATTTTAAATGCCGGAGTGGGAGCGACCGGGGTTAACAGAAAATCAACCTGGGAAAATACATCGTGAAAATCCTGGCGAATCAAAGTACGAACCTTCTGTGCTTTCAGGTAATAGGCCTCGTAATAGCCAGAGGAGAGAGCATAGGTTCCCAACATGATGCGGCGTTTAACCTCATCACCAAAGCCGGCGCTCCGGGTCTGCTGGTACATCCCGATTAAACCATCACCGCTGTCCTGACGGAGCCCGAAGCGAACCCCATCGTAACGGGCCAGATTACTTGAGGCTTCTGCCATGGCAATCAGATAGTAGCAGGCCACCGAATAATCGGTATGGGGAAGGGTGACAGAGACAACTTCTGCCCCCAACTGCTGATATGTTTCGATAGCAGCATCAACAGCCTTTTTGATGTCAGGATCAAGTCCATCGATAAAATATTCTTTTGGCAAGCCGATTTTTTTTCCGGCAACACCCGCGTTGAGATTTTCCAGATAATCAGGAACCGGGCAATCAACCGAGGTGGAATCAGCGGGGTCATAACCGGCAACCACGCCGAGCATCAATGCACAATCAGCAACATTTCCCGCCACCGGGCCAACCTGATCGAGGGAAGAAGCGTAAGCAATCACCCCATAGCGGGAAACCCGCCCATAAGTTGGCTTCAGCCCGACAACTCCACAATGGGACGCCGGTTGCCGTACTGAGCCACCGGTATCAGTCCCCAGAGTTGCCACCACTTGGCCCGAGGCAACCGCAGCAGCACTCCCTCCGGAAGATCCTCCGGGAACCCGTTCCAGATCCCAGGGGTTATGCACCACCCCGGCAGCACTGTTCTCACTGGAGCTTCCCATGGCAAACTCATCCATGTTCAGCTTTCCAACAATAACCGCCCCTTGTTCGCGCAATTTAGCAACGGCAGTGGCATCATAGGGGGAAATATAATTATCAAGAATCTTGGAACCACAGGTGGTTCGAACATCCAGGGTATTAAAAATATCTTTTACCGCGATCGGGATTCCGGTCAACAATGGAGCACTTCCGGTCGCCAACTGTTGATCAGCCACCGCTGCTGCCGCCAGAGCTTCCTCTTCACAAACAGTAATAAATGCATTCAGTTGGCTATCAGTTGCCTTGATTCGCTGTAAACATTGCTGGGTCAGCTCAATCGAGGTCAGTTCCCCCGCAAGCAACTTCTGGCGCATTTCCTGAATCGATAAGTCATGAAATTTCATACACACTCCAAACTGCGGTAACCGCAGCCATCACTACTCAATAATTTTAGGAACTTTGAAATAATTATCAGCCTGCTGCGGAGCATTCTGCAATGTCCGCTCAACGCCAATCGGCTCCGTAATTTCATCCTCACGAAATGCGTTTGTCATTGGAACTGCATGCGCCATCGGCTCAATACCGTCGGTATCCAGCTCGTTGAGTTTATCGACATAACCGAGAACAGCATCCATCTGCCCGGTCATAATTTTCAAATCCTCCGGGCTTAGAGATAAGCGGGCTAACCGTGCCACATGTTCAACATCCTGCTGGTTAATCTTCATAATCATTCCCCAAAAACTGCTGTTTATTATTTTTCCTCGTTGAATTCTATAACCGCTATTGCCACCTGTTGCATCGCCTGGCTGGTTGCTGAATCTGGATATTCAAGGAAATGTGGTTTGCCTGCATCACCACCGATCACCACCAATGGCTCAAATGGAATTTCTACCAGGACTGGAACACCGGTTTTTTCTGCCAATTTTTCAGCACCACCACTTTTGAAAATATCCGATCTCTCGCCACAGTGGGGGCAGATAAAACCACTCATGTTTTCAATTAAACCAACCACTGGCAACTTCAGTGAAGTACAGAAGCTGAGAGATTTTTCCACATCGGTCAGGGCAACATCCTGCGGGGTGGTGACAACGACTGCTGCCGCACCAGAGCCAAGCAGCTGCACCGCACTCAAAGGTTCATCTCCGGTGCCGGGGGGGCAGTCCAGAAGGAGATAATCAAGCTCACCCCAGACGACATCTGCCAGTAATTGCTGAATGGCACCATGCTTCATCGGTCCACGCATAATCGTTGCTTCACTGGTTGATTGCAGGAGAAAGCCGATCGACATCAGTTTCAAATCCGCAACCTCCATGGGGTGAATCCCCTCATCATCCGCAGCGGGGTGTTTCCCTTCCAGTCCCAACATCTTCGGAATGCTCGGCCCGTGGATATCAATATCGAGCAGACCAACCTTTTTCCCCTGTGCGACCAATGCCAAAGCGAGATTAACCGCGGTGGTACTTTTTCCAACCCCCCCCTTACCTGACATCACAATAATTTTATTTTTAACTTCACACATCCGCTTATCCAGAGCTTGTCGCATCTGGAATTGTTGATCATTTGGATTTCCCTGCTGGTTGATTGAACAGGAGCTATCGCTACAACCGTCACAACTTGACATGATTCTCTATTCTCCTTCGTTTGTTATTTTACAATATTGAGCCATTATAGCTCCAAAGTTTCGATAAGTTCTTCAATTTCTGCAGGTTCATATTCTTCATTCTGCAAAGCATTTCGATAATTTTCTAACAATAACCCCGCAGCGCGATAATCCTGTTGTTGTCGATAGAGTGATAATAATTGCCGGATCATAGAATCCTGAGTTGGCTCAAGCAACAACCCACGCTGTAATAACTCAACGGCTGCTTCCCTTTGATTTTTTTGTTCGAGCAGTTGCGCCAGAAGGGTGAGTTGTTCCAGCCGTAACTGGGTCAACTGCTCACGCTGCCGGGGAAGATCCCCATCCAGATCGTATCCCGATAAAAATTCCCCACCCCAGAGGCGATCCATTTTCCACAAAGCATGCTCTGCCTGCCAGGAATTCCCCCGTTGCAGATGATAGTGGCTTTTTCTCATCATTTCTGTAAATAAAAAGCTATCGATCTGCACATGCCGTAACGACAGCATCCCTTTTTCTAAAACCAGATAATCCCGCCGAATCTGCGGACCAAAACATTCTTCCAGCGCTTTCCGTAAACGGGAATGGGCCGTATCAAAACTATTTCTTGCTTTCCGCGACGCACTTTCCGGCCACAAAATTCCCATCATTAATTCCAGACTCAAACTACAATTCGGGGCAACAACTAACAGGGAGAAAATCTGTCTGGATGCCTGTCCAACCTGACTTAAGTCAAAAGTCTCCCGCCCCAATGTCAGCTGAAACTTCCCCAAACAACGGATCTTGAGTAATGGAACCAGGTGATTATCGTTATCAATAGCCACCGCTAGCTGCTCTTCCAGTAACGGTTGCAACAACTGCTGCTCCCCTTGCTCAAGCAGGGGGAGGAGCCCTTGCAACAGTTCAGGGATAAATCCCCAGAAAAAATTCAATCGGTAACGCTGTAACAATTCTATAAAAGTGGTGAGATTTAGCCTTGCCTCTGCAGTTTTCCCCAGTTTCTGTTGTACCACGGTCAGCCAGGCATGGAACCCGGAGCGAAACCGTTCCTCCTGATGCCTTTTTGACTCAGCCAACCCCTGCGCAAAATATTTTTCCGCTTGGGAAAAATTTTCCAAAACGTAGCAGGTAGCTCCGGCAAACAGGAGGTTTTCCAAACCAAACAACCCCTCCACACCCCGACCGAGCATCTTCAACCCAGCATCGAGATCAACCTGCGCGGCAGTCCCCTTTCCAGATAAAGCCCGTACCAAACCTCGCAATTGCAAGAAACGACTGTGTAAATAGATACTATTTGCGGTTTTTCCATCCAGCAATGCCAGATCAAGAATTTCACTAGCAGCCTGTTTTTCTCCTCTCGCCAACAACAAAGTCGCAGAGTAATATCCAGTCAAAGAAAATACAGCGGCCTGCTGTTGCCCCCCTTGCTCCCGATAGCCTGTCACCGCTTGCAGTTGTCTCTGCAAGCCTGACAAATCTCCAAAATCACGCAACAAAACGCAAGAGACACCTTGCAACCACGAACTCTGGGGCAAATCACGCAGTTCAACTGTCAGTTTCAAACCCTGCTCTAATGCTGTCCGGGAAACCAGATAACGCCCCTGGCGCAAAGCGAATGAAGCGCGGAGAAGATTCAGCTCCAACTGTTGTTCGATTAAATTTAACCGTTGTGCTTCAGCGAAAGAATTTTTCAAGATCACATCGACGGCCGCTAAATCCTCGTTAAAAAATAATTCTATCAAACCAAGGGAAAAAGCAACCTTCAAACGTTCAACCGGATCCAGCAGCGGCGACAAATCTGCAGCCAATACCCGAAACCGGACACTCCGATCACCCCATGGTTCAAAAAACCCATCAATGAAGATTGCCCGGCAAGCCTCCAGAGCCAAGGCAAACAATTCTCCTCGAGGATCTGCGCTTTTCTGAAAATTCTGCCTCGCTAAACTTAACCAGTCTACCGTTTCGGACGATTGTTCATAAATATTATTACAGGCACGAAAGAGGGCGAGCCAACCACAATTAGCGGCAACCGCTTCCGGAACCCGGTTGATTAATGGCAAGATCTTGGAGCGATAATCTTTATCCTGGAGAGTTAACCCGACCTGACTGAGTAATTGTGAAACGGCGGCATACTGGGCAGTAGAAATGAGACAGCTCAGAGCTGTAGCAAAATCTTTTTTCTGCTGATACCAGTCAGAAGCAAGCAAAGAAACCTGCTGGCGGTCTTTTTCAGAAAGATTCAGAGCTGCCTTTTCACGCAACAAATCCTGGACCTGAGGGTTAAGTAACAGATAGTCTTCTCCTTCCTCGGTCTGGATCAAGGAAAGCTGATGCCGACTCAAATAATCAAAAACTGCTGCAACATCGGCAATTTCACTTAATTTCTGCGCCACCGGCACCGGAATACGGTCAAGTAAAGACAACTTCAACAGGGTACGGCGCCAGGGAAGTGGAAATTCGGTCACCAGTTTTTCAAAGAACACTTTCTCATCAATTTCGGCAGGATCGGGCAATTCATTGGCGAGATGACGCAGTAATTGTTGATCCAGGTCTGCCAGAGAACCATCACCGGAGATCAACAACCCACTGATCCAGCGCAAGCGATCTGAATTCTCGCTCAACTGTTGTTGCAGTTGCTGGCTATTCTCCAGTGAACGCTGTTCACTCTCACATAGACGCAGCATCACCTTAATTCGTGCCAGCATCTCAACATTGCTGATGGGTTGAGAGATAAAATCATAAGCCCCGGCTTCAAGCCCTTCAGCCCGCATTTCCGGTGACGCAATATGTGCAGTCATCAGAACCAACGGGATGGCAGCAGTGCGTGGAATCATTCGCAACTGCCGACACATATCGAGGCCACCCATCTGCGGCATCTGCACATCAATAAAAGCACCGTCGATCTGCTCCTGTTCGGCCAACTGCAACCCTTTCAGGGCAGAAGAAGCGGTCAAGACACGCACTTCGGGCAGATCAAGTTCAATGATTTTGACCAGCAACAGCAAGTTGGTGGGGTTGTCATCCACCAATAGCAGGGTAAATTTTCTCTCTGATTCAACCATAATAACTTCTCTTAAACCGGGATTAGAGCTGCAAATTTTAACAACAATTTTTTCGATCCAACCGAGTTGAAATAGACCGTCACTTTCTGCTTGTCGCCACTTCCTTCCAGGCGACGCACAGTCCCAA
>JAUVCS010000145.1 GCA_030590745.1 Desulfuromusa sp. | reverse complement strand
AATTATTGGCCGACCTAATGTCGGGAAATCAACTTTGCTTAATCAAATTCTCGGGCAGAAAGTTGCAATAACTTCAAACAAACCACAAACTACCCGAAACCGGATTCTTGGTATTCATAACTTTCCTGCTGGACAGGCTCTGTTTGTTGATACCCCAGGGATCCATAAAGCCAAAGGGAAATTGAATCGATTTATGGTCGATCAGGCGATTGGTGCCTGCTCCAATGTCGATCTGATTCTGTTTCTGGTGGAAGCTGATGATTCTCCCGGTGGCGGTGACGAATATATCCTTAAGCTACTGGATAAGTCCTCTGTCCCGGTTTTTTTAATTATCAATAAAATTGACCTGGTTAAACCTCCACATTTGCTCAAGTTGATCCAACAGTATTCCGAACGGTTTGAATTTGCAGAGGTTATTCCCCTTTCCGCCCGGGGTGGGGATGGGGTGCCACAGTTATTGCAGGCTATTGAACCCCTTCTACCGGAAGGGCCGCGCTATTATCCGGAGGATATGTTGACCGATCAACCGGAGCGTTTTATTGTTGCTGAACTGGTGCGGGAAAAAATCATGCGTCGTACCAGTGAAGAGATCCCCTACGGTGTCGGGGTTCAGGTTGATACATTTGAAGAGAGACCCGAAAAAAACCTGGTGGTGATCCAGGCAACAATCCATGTCGAACGGAATAGTCACAAAAAAATCATCGTCGGTAAAGGGGGGAAGATGATTAAAACTGTCGGCCAGGAAGCGCGCAAAGATATTGAGCGATTACTCGGCACCCGGGTTTTTTTGGAGCTGTTTGTTCGGGTTGATAAAGACTGGACCCAGAGTGAGCGCATGTTGCGTGAACTTGGTTACAGTAAAAAATGATGACGTCGCAAAAAGTACGCCCTACGGTGTTGCAGCTTTTTTTCAGGGTCTCGACATACTTATGTATATCTTCGCCCCTGAAAAACCACTGCGCCTTGTAGGACAAGATTTTTGCTTAGTCATCTTATGAACAATCAATAAACTACCTCGCAGCAAGCTACGAGATCAATAGTCTGTACCCCTTATTGAGTCGCACAGTAAACTGCGGGGTATTAACCCCGATTTACGAATAAAGAAAGAATCTTAGTTGTATGATTAAAACTGTTGCCATAGTTGGTCGTCCTAATGTCGGAAAGTCGACATTATTCAACCGGTTACTAAGAAAACGTAAAGCGATTGTTGAAGATTTTCCTGGTGTCACCAGAGATCGTCATTATGCCGAAGTTAAACGTTTTTTACGCCCTTTTCTGTTGATTGATACCGGCGGTTTTGAACCGGTCAGTGACGACCGATTGCTGATTCAAATGCGTGAGCAATCGCAGTTGGCCATTGAAGAGGCAGACATCATTTTTTATTTGATGGATGTCAAAGATGGCTTGACCCCGGCAGATGTCGAAATCTCTAAAATGTTGCGACAGGTTGATAAACCGGTTTTCTATTTAATCAATAAAGTTGACGGTGAAAAGCAGGAGGTTGAAACTGTCGATTTTTATGCCCTGGGTATTGATAAGTTCTATCCAGTCTCTGCTGAGCATGGACGGGGAATCAATGATCTTATTGATGATTTAGAGAAACTGTTGCCCCCCGCTGCTGAAGATGAAAAGGGCGAAAATGAAGTTCGGATGGCCATTATCGGACGTCCCAATGTTGGAAAATCATCGCTGGTCAACCGCCTGCTTGGTTACGAACGGGTGGTTGCCAATCCGGTTTCAGGAACAACTCGTGACAGTATTGATACCCCTTTTGTCTACAACCAGAAGCGTTATGTTCTGATCGATACCGCCGGGATTCGGCGCAAGGGAAGAATCAGTCAGTTAGTAGAAAAATATAGTGCTGTCACGGCACTCAAGGCAATGGACCGGGCGCATGTCGTTCTGATGGTCATCGATGCAGAAGATGGGGTAACAGATCAGGATCTGGCTGTTGCCGGATATGCCTATGAAAAAGGGCGGGCTTTGATTCTGCTGGTAAATAAATGGGATTTACCGGAAAAAGATGATCAGACGATGGGGAAATTTATTTCCGAGGTACAGCGTCGATTCAAATATCTCCCTTTTGCCCCGCTCCTTTTTGTTTCTGCATTGACCGGGCAACGGGTCAGTAAGATCATGTCCAAGGTAGAGGAGGTTGCTGCCGAATTCAATCAGCGGATTCCAACCGCCAAGTTAAATCAGGGGCTGGAAGAATTTGTCAGTAAACATCCCCCTGCAATGGCCGGTGACCAGCGGATTAAATTTTATTATGCGGCTCAGGCGGCGGTGAGACCACCAACATTTGTACTTTTTACCAATCGACCGGATAAAATTCATTTTTCTTATCATCGCTATCTGGTCAATTGTTTCAGAGAGAAATTTGATTTTGCTCAGGTTCCGATCCGTCTTGAGTTCAAAGGGCGAGGCAAGAAAAAACCTTAGTAAGAATGGTTAACAGTTTAGTTCTACGGGTGGTTTTTCAAAAAAAACAGGAATTCTTTGGTTATGGCACTAGAAGGTTATTTAGAAGATTTAGGGATACGCGATATCCTCCAGATTCTCAGCCTTAGTAAAAAATCGGGGACATTGACTCTGAAATGTGCGGCAGGGGATGGAGTTGTTTCCTTTTTAGACGGGCAGGTCATCCGAGCCTCTTCTTCTCTCTTCACGGAGACCCTCGGAGGGCTTCTATGTGAAAATCAAATTGTAACTGAAAAACAAGTTTCTGACGCATTAATTTTACAGAAAAACCTTGAGTCATATCAGCCATTTGGTCAGATTTTAATTAATAAATATCAGATCCCCGCTGCAGAGATTGAAAAAATAATTGCCGCCCAGATTGAAAAAATTGTTTTAAGTTTTTTCTTCTGGACCGAAGGTTATTTCTCTTTTCAACTTGAAGTGGTAAAAAGTTTTGATAGTACTTTTTTGAACCCTCTTGATTTTATGCTGGAGCACGGACTCAGTTCCCAGCGTCTTGTGGTTAAAGGGAAAAAGATTTCTGAGCTGGGCAGTGAAGATGAACTCGATGAAGAGACCATTGAGCGTGAACTGAACGTGTTGAAGGGGCAACAGGGTCAATCTGGTTTGGATTTGCTGAGAGGCATGCTGGCAGAACTGGAATATCCTGAACTCGGTGGGGGAATTATCCTTTTAATCCTCCGCTTTGCCAGTGAAATTATGTCCCGGGCACTTTTTTTTGATGTCAGAGGATGTCAACTTGTTGGCTTAGGGCAGTTTGGCTTAAATGATCTTAATGCTGCTGCTGATGAGATTGTACGGAAGATGCGCTTACAGGTTGATCCGGGATCTCTGTTTGCGCAAGTTCTCAAGGATAAAGTCGCTGTCCGTTCTGCGCTGAAAAATTCGGCTGCGGAAGAGCAGCTAAAAGAGTTTCTAAATGGAGTTCCTGAAGAGGTTTTTATCGCTCCATTAGTGAGTGGTGGAGAGGTCGTTGCTCTTTTGTATGGAGACAATTTTCCGGCCAACCGTCCGCTTCCAGCGGCAAATGCTTTTGAAGTGTTTCTTTCTCACGCCGGGGTGGCTATGGAGCGGGCACTACAGGGAACTGATTGAAATTAAAAAGCCATTTTCAGCTCTATTTTTGCTATAATTAAATCTACTTTTTGTCAGCAGGAGATGAGACTCATGCAGAAAAAAATTCTCATAGTTGAAGATGAAGAAAGTTTACTGAAGTTAGAAAGTATTCTTCTGACCACTAAAGGTTATCTGGTACAGGGTGCCGCAACCGGGTTAGCGGCTCTTGAAGCTGTAGCTGAAGAGGCTCCAGACTTGATATTATTGGATATCATGCTCCCAGAACTGGACGGTTTTGAGGTTTGTGAGCGGATCAAAAAGAATCCAGAGACCCGCCATATTCCAATTATATTTTTAACCGCCAAGAAAACTCCTGAAGATTTAGCTCGTAGTGAAGAGGTTGGTGCTGATCAATATATAACAAAACCTTTTAAGTCGGCGATGGTGATGGCATCGATTGAGCAGTTGTTAAATCGAAA
>JAUVCS010000055.1 GCA_030590745.1 Desulfuromusa sp. | reverse complement strand
GGAATGCTGGATTTGTTCACCTTGGCTAACTGGGAGCAGAAGCGTTTATCTTCGGAAGCGGGGACACTTTTCTGCCACACTGAAGTGGTCACTCTGGACGGGGTGGCGGTTGCAAGTTTTAACCGACAGCTGGTGGCGGCTAACGGCAGCCTGAAAGATTGTCATGATATTGATCTGTTGATTGTTCCGGGGGTGATGGGACGACCTGACCATCTGTTGGAACAGACCGAACTGATAGAATGGATTGCTCAGCAACATCATAATGGGACGGTTGTTGCCAGTGCTTGTTCCGGTGCTTTTTTGCTTGCAGAAGCGGGCATTTTACAGGGGCGGCAAGCGACAACTCATTGGCAACTGGGAGAGCGTTTCAGACAGCGTTACCCGAAAGTTGACCTGCAGATTGACCGGCTAATTATTGATGGTATCGATTACCTTTGTGCTGGCGGGACGGGTGCACATCTTGATCTGGCTCTCCATCTTATTGAGAAGTATGGTTCGAGATCTTTGGCCAGAACCTGTGCAGAAATGATGTTGATCGATGGAAATCGTCGTGAACAAGCCCCATTTATCAAATTCAAGGGGAGCAGAGAGCATATTGATGATCCGATCCATAAAATTCAACAGTGGCTGGATCATTACTATCGAGAGAAAATTTCAGTGCGGGTTATGGCAAAGCGCTCCGGATTGAACGAGCGCACCTTCCTCCGCCGTTTCAGAAGAGCGACAGGTGAAGCTCCTCTGGAATATTTGCAGAAAATGCGCATTGAGAAAGCGAAGCAACTATTGACCGGATCGGATCAAACCTTGGAAACAATCCCCGCAGCGGTTGGATATGTCGATCTCAGTTCCTTCCGTCGTTTGTTTCAGAAGATTGTCGGCATTTCACCAACCGCTTATCGACAGCGCTTTGGCAAATAATGTTTAACTTTTTGCCCTGATCTGTGATAGACGCAGTGATACCAGAGTATGGAGCAATAAAGTTCCGAGGATCAGAAATCCGGCGACCAGAGTTCTTAAATGGGGTACTTCACTTAGCACTAACCAGACCCAGATTGGCCCTAAAACCGTTTCTATGAGAAGAATCAGACTCACTTCCGGAGCTTGCAGGTACCGGGGACTGAGGGTAATCATGGCGAAGGAGATGGGTAGAATGATCCCTCCGAGGAGCAGCAGCAGGCCTGCTTCTGCTGTTGTGACTGCCAGAGGCTGAGCTCCAAGCAGCAATACCACCAGAACAACAAACAGATTGCCGAGAACATTGGCCGGAATCATATTGACTTCTTTGCCACTGCGGATGATGACAATATTACTCCCCCACATGATGGTGGCTCCCAGTGCCATCAGATCACCGAGCAGCAGCCCACTTTCCAGACTGCCTGAAAATATCAGCAGAATTCCACTAAAGCAGGTGAAAATAGCTATCTTTGTGCGGAGGGGAACCGTTTCCCGTAAGAACAACCAGCTGAACAGACTGCTAACGATGGGGGCTGCCGCAAGGATAATCAAGGTATTTGCAGCGGTTGTCTGTTTTAGTGAACTGATAAATAACAGTGAGCCAACAGTAATGGTCAGTGCGGAAAGGAGGCCGGTCCGCCCTGTTGCATAGAAGCTGTGAAAAAAGCGACTACGGTAGCGAATCAGCAGAAACAGCGACATCACCATCGCGGTCAGCAGACAACGCCAGAACAGCAGCGTCCAGATATCGCAATGGATCAGGCGCACCAGCAAGGCGTCGGGGCTGAGGATCAGTACGGCAACAAAAGTGAGCAGCAGTCCTTTATGGTGGTCAGAAAGGGTCATGGTGGCGATTGATCTCACAGCGAAAGGAGAAATGCAAGGAGGTTTTCATTGGTTCCCGATGGAAAACAAGGGTATGATGTCTGAAAGGAGTATCCATTTATGGCAATTTCAGGAAATCCCAAAAAGCTGGCCCAAGATATCTCCAATGGTTTTCAAAGTTTATCCCCTCCAGGACTGAAAAAATATAATCCTGCTGATTTGAAAATCATTATGGCAAATTTGACCCAGGTGCAGCGGGAAGTTCGCCAGGTTCAAGTACCGTTGGAAGAGGTTCTTATGTTGAAAGAGAAGAATATGCAGATCTCGCGATTGAATCAGGCTTTGATGGTGTTGCGGAGTTACTGTAAAAAAATGCGGATATCAATCTGAAAAAGGAGGTTTTGATGGAAACGAAAATTCTGATTCCTGTCAATGATTCCCCCACCACGCAACAAACTATTGAAGATATCATCACTTATAAAGAAAAGTTTCCACCCCAGTTGGTTCTGCTACATGTGATTAATGACCAGCTGGCCTACCGGATGATTCCCGATTTTCAGATTGAGATGGTCCGGGAGAATGCTGAAAAGGCGGCGCAAAAGCGGCTGGAAGTATTGGCGAAAAAACTTCAAGAAGCAGGATTCAATATCGAGTTACGCCTTGAGTTTGGTGCCCCCCGCCGGGTTATCCCGCAGATTGCCAATGAAGAAGAATTTCAGTTGTTAGTGATCGGTCGAAAGGTAAAGAGTGGCGAAATCCGCGATGTTTTGTTTGGATCAGTCGCAAATTATGTTTTACATAATGTTAAATGTCCAGTGCTGCTTTTTTAAAAGCTCCGAGGAAAGGTTTATTTATTGAACTCGCTATTCCACTTGTCTCTGGATAGAATTGCTTCCTGAACTATTCTTTTGTATCTGTAAACTTTCACTTTTGAGGAGTTAATTAATGTTTAAACACGCACTGTTGGTTACAATCTTTAGCCTATTTGCAACAATTGCTGCAGCGGGGTCGGCAAATATCGGGCTTAGCAATAAGAGTTTCCAGCTTGGTTATGAGCAGTCAATCAACCAGGATGATTATGGCACAGTCATGGCTAACGGTCGCATTCTCCACAATGATGACAAGGACGCCACACTTGGAAGTTTAGGTCTCGATTTTATTGGCTCCCCGGGAAATGTGCCTGGACTTACCTTGGGGGTTGGATCAAAATTTTACCTTGGCAGCGCTAATTCCGGTACTGATTTCACCAATCTGGCGGTCGGTCTGCGGAGCAGTTATATTTTGCCACAGTTGCGGGGGCTTGGAGTCTCCGGACATCTCTACTATGCCCCTGAAATTTTTTCATTTCAGGATTCCGAGCATCTGCTGGAGAGTGGAGTGCGTCTAACCTATGCGATACTGCCCAAGGCTACGCTCTTCGTCGGTTATCAGAATATTAATCTTGGTAAGAAGGATCAGAGTGGTAGTCGAACCGTCGATGATTCTTTCCGGATTGGTTTTATTGGCTCTTTCTGAGTTGCTGCTGTCGCTTCGGATTACCGTAACCAAAGTTAGCAATCCTGGCAACACACAACAGCCCGGACAAAAGACAAGATCTGGATAGAATAATGATGAAAATTACCGTTCTGGTCGATAATAATACCCTGATTGATCGTTATTTTCTTGCCGAACCGGGACTTTCGCTCCTCATCGAAGATGACGAAACGACCGTTTTGTTTGACACTGGATATTCAGATATTTTCCTCAAAAATGGGTTTAAAATGGGGAAAGATTTGACCGATTTAGACTATCTGGTTCTTTCACACAACCACCTGGATCACACCTGGGGCCTTGATCCACTGATCAGATACTTCACCGAGTTACAGATCGAACAGCGCCCCTTTAAGCGTCCTGCCCTGGTCGCTCATCCTGAAATTTTTGTCAGTGTCACTGCTGCAGGCTTGGGAGAAGTGGGCTCCCTTCTTTCCGAAGAAAAGCTGGCAAAACATTTTTCGATTCAGTTGAGCAGACAACCAAAAGCTCTCAGCTCTAAATTGACCTTCTTAGGTGAGATTCCCCGCCGAAATAATTTTGAAAAAAACCTCACCTTTGGCCGGAAAGAGGGAGCAGACAAAGATGATCTGGTGATTGATGATTCGGCACTTGTTTACCGTTCTCGTGAGGGACTGATTATTATCACTGGCTGTTCTCATGCCGGTATCTGCAATATTATTGAATATGCCAAGGAGGTGTGTAATGACCATCGTGTCGTTGATATTATCGGCGGATTTCACCTGTTGAATCCTCCCGATCAGCAATTACAGGGAACCCTCTCTTATTTTGAGGCACTGCAACCAGCAGCAGTCCATGCCTGTCACTGCACCGATCTTCCAGCAAAGATTGCCTTGTCCCGGGTTGTTCCTCTCAAAGAGGTTGGAGTTGGGCTGTCAATCAACTATGATGCTTAAGCTTTGAGGTAGCAGAATAGGTGTGGTATCTCCAGAACTGAAAAACTGACAAAATCTATGAAGAACAAATAGAAGGATACTGCTATGAGCCATAATGGGAAGATGAAAAGAGTAGGAAAATCATCAAAAAAAATGTATGGACCCCGAAAGCTCTTGGTTTGCGGCTATCCAGATCCAGAACAGCAGGCATTACTTTCACTCTTAAAGAATAACGGCTTAAGCACTTTTCCGGTCATTTTTGCCACAAATGATGACCTGCAAAAGACCCTTAAGGAAATTTTGGAATCAGACAATGAGCATGGCCAGGGCGAAATCGATGCTATGGAAAGAGCCATCATCATGTCTGGATTCACGCAGAAGCAACTCCATATTCTCATGGAAGCCTATCGGCGTGCCAAGCTTCCGCCTCAACATTGGGCCACCCTTACGCCGGTCTCCGAGAACTGGTCGGTCGCCGATTTGCTGGAGGAACTCGCGGCTGAGGCCGAGGCAATCAAAAGGCAAAGAAAAAAATAGGGACCAAGTTTAAATTGGGTATTCTGACAAAATCACTGCTCTAACCACTGAAGGGGTTACATGACTGAACAGTTCCGAAATCTTCTGGTCATTGATGATGAAGCTTCAATGCGTCATATGCTGCGATTGGTTCTGGAACAACATAACTACCGGGTCAGTGAAGCGCAGAACGGGGCGGAAGCGATCAACCTGATCTATAAAGAAAAATTTGATGTTATCCTTTCAGACATTCGCATGCCCGATATGGATGGTTTGACCTTTCTTGACCAACCGGAAATTCGTTCCCTTGACAGTACCATTATTATGATGAGCGCCTACGGTAGTATTGAGACGGCGCTGGAATGTATGAAGCGTGGGGCTTACGACTATATCTCGAAACCCTTCAAACCCGATGAGGTTGTCCTGACATTACATAAGGCAGAAGAACGGCAGAAACTGCGGCAGGAAAACCAGAATCTGAAAAAAGCACTGTCCCAGCAGATCAAGAATTTTTCTATCACTGATATTATCCATTCCAGCCCAAAAATGGCTCGCATTATAAATCTGGTTAAAACTGCCGCCAAATCAGAATCTTCCATACTGATCAGCGGAGAAACCGGAACAGGAAAAGAACTGATCGCCAAGGCTCTCCACAGTGAAAGTGGTCGTACCGGACAGTTCTTGGCCATCAATTGCAGTGCCATCACTTCCGGTCTGTTAGAAAGCGAACTATTTGGTCATAAAAAAGGGGCTTTTACCGGCGCTGACCGGGAAAAGCAGGGACTTTTCTCCATTGCTGATGGTGGCACCCTATTTCTTGATGAAATTTCTGATTTGCCATTGGAACTACAGCCGAAGCTATTACGGGTTTTACAGGAAGGGGAAATTCGCAAGGTTGGAGCAACCCGTTCAGAAAAAATCAATACCCGGGTGGTTGCCGCCGCCGGAACCAATTTACAGGATGCGGTTCAAAATGGCCAGTTTCGTCGTGACCTCTACTATCGCCTTGCCGTTGTTGATATCAATTTGCCGCCACTGCGGGAGCGACCCGAAGATATTGTGATTCTCGCGGAATATTTTTTACAACAGCTCTGCACCCGAGCGGGACGATCTCTCCTGCAACTGGGTGAGGGGGCAAAGAAAAATTTGACCGCCTACCTCTGGCCGGGCAATGTTCGGGAACTGGAAAATTATCTGGAAAAAGCATTGATTTTCAGCTCTGGAGAGACGCTGGAACTGCCACCACTGCGGGTTCGCCAAGCTGCTCCGGGAGAATTTAATCCCGATGAGTATTCGCTGAAAATTGCCGGGCGGCGACTGGAAGAAGAATATATCCGTAAAGCTCTGGTCAAAACAGCCGGAAATCGCACCCAGGCTGCCGAGTTGTTGGAAGTCAGTTTACGGTCGTTGATGTATAAAATTAAAGATTACGGGATTTAATTAAGGGGACTGTCGAACTTCAATCTGTTGTCTCATCTGTAAAAAGATGCACTTTAAAAACAGCGTTCTCTACTTTTTTCAAATCATTATCGTTAGTAATAAATCCACCAGCGTGCGCCTGGAGCGCAGTG
>JAUVCS010000050.1 GCA_030590745.1 Desulfuromusa sp. | reverse complement strand
CAGAGCAAAAGAGTCGGCAAGGGGTTCAATATCTTCTCGCCGCGACCGTAACGGAGGCAAGGTGTTGACATCCAAAGCGAGCCGATCAAGTAGATCCTGACGAAAATGCCCCGCTGCAGCGAGTTGCGGTAAATCCTGATTTGCGGCTCCAATGATGCGCGCTTCGGTATGCAGGGTCTTGCTGCTCCCGATGCGCGAAAATTCTCCATACTCAATGACTCGGAGTAACTTCTCCTGAAGCCTTGGTGACATGGAAGCAATCTCATCAAAAAATAGAGTTCCCTTGCCAACCTCTTCAAAATGCCCTTTATGGAGCCGCGCCGCACCGGTAAAAGATCCCAACTCATGACCGAACAGCTCACTTTCAAGTAATGTTTCAGTAAAAGCGGCACAATTGAGTTTGATAAATGGATGTTCCCAGCGGCAGGACAAGTAGTGAAGCCGATGGGTGATCAGCTCTTTGCCGGTTCCCCTTTCCCCGACCACCAGCACCGGACGGTGGATATCTGCCAGCAGGGAAGCTTGATCAAGCACTTTCTGGATAGCAGGTGATTCGCTGATAATATTTGCAACAGGACGATTTTCCATAGGTCAATTTCATTACTTTATAGTGTTTATATCTATTTATTGGTGATAATAGCTATTTAACTTTTTTTTGTCAAACTGCTGGATTCTTGAAATTTGCTGTGAAATCGGCAGGATAAAGGGAAGAGAAGCTCTTGGCATAGTTCCTGATATAGAGAAGGTAGCGTAAACATTTTGTTTGACCACCTGAAACATAAGAGACAAAGGAGCTTGCTATGAGTATTTTTTCCCGTTTTAACGATATTATTCACTCCAATATTAACGCGATGCTGGAGCATGCCGAAGACCCGGAAAAAATTATCCGCCTGGTGATTCAGGAGATGGAAGACACGATGGTTGAGGTGCGGACCAATGCCGCCAAAACCATTGCTGATCAAAAAACTTTACATCGTCATCTGGAACGTTTAGAGGCTGAATCTATCCAGTGGGGGCAAAAAGCTGAACTTGCTATCACCAAAGATCGGGAAGATCTGGCCCGGGCGGCATTGGCAGAAAGGGCTCGTATCCAGACTGCGATCGGGCAGATGGAAAAAGAATCTGCTATTGTCGCGGAGCAGTTGGAAGGGCTGAATCGTGATATTGGTCAATTACAGGCAAAACTTACCGAAGCAAAGAGCAGAAAAAAAACCCTGGATATGCGTTGGAAAACCACCAACAGTCGCCTCAAAGTTCGGAACAAGCTAAGTGATGGTCGGGTTGACGATGCCATGTTACAATTTGAACATCTCGAGCGTAAAATGGAGACTCTGGAAGGGCGGGTTGAAGCTCATGACCTGGGGCAGGAGAAGACCCTGGAGGAAGAATTTGCCGATCTGGCAGCAGAGGATACCATTGAGCAGGAACTGACAGAATTGAAAAAGCGCTTGGACAAAAAATCTGCTGAAGAAACAAATCCTGATGAGGAAAGTTAATCATGTCCACAACACTATTCGGGATGTTGACCGCTGTGATAATCGTCTTCATGGTGATCGTCCTCCCCATCTGGCTGTTGCTCCACTACCTGGCCAAAATGAAGAAGATGCAGGGACTCAGTAGCAAAGATGAGGCGGCCCTGGCTGAGCTATGGCAGAACGGCAGCCAGTTGAAGCAACGAATAGCGACACTGGAAACAATTCTTGACGAGAAATATCCTGACTGGAGAGATAAATCATGAACCAACAAATATATAATCCCCGCCGTCTGTACCGAAGTAGAGACCATCAACTTATTGGTGGTGTCGGTGCCGGTATTGCAGAGTTTTTTGGCAGAAGCCGTTTTCTGATCCGCTTTGTCATCTTTATTGCCCTGATTATTTTTACTCTACCCACCATTGTGATTTATGGGCTGGCCTGTTTTTTCATCAAAAAGAGACCTGCCGGGTCGCAGGAAGAACCGGAAGAGACACGCTTCTGGCAATCGATACACCGCTCCCCCAAAGAGACCCTGAATAAGGTTCATGAACAATATTCATCGGTCGAAGGGCGGGTAGAGGATATGGAAGCCTATCTCACCTCCCGTTCCTATAAGCTGGATCGGGCTTTTGCAGAATTACGCGATTAACAACGGTTACGGAAAACGAAAATATGGTGTCGAAAATCAATAAGAACAAACAGAATGATCTTGAACAGCGCTGGATTCCACTTCTCTCTTCTACTGCTTTTCTGTTTCGTCATATCCGGGTCTTCGGCTGGAGCATTCTGCTGGTGATTGTCACCGGAGGATTGACCTGGCTGGGGTATCTGCAAGCGATCCAGCTGGTTGATAAATTTACCGGTAATTTTTTTCAACTCCCTCCCGAGGGGAGTGGAGTTGTCGGTTGGCTCACCGTGCAAGGGTGGCTGATCCTGAAATATCTGTTTCTTATGGTCAGCCGGATTGCCGCATTCTATCTTGCGTTTCTCACCGCCTATTGTATCACCACCCCCGGCTATGTTTTTCTGAGCGGGATGGTTGAGAAAATCTACGCGAAACAAACCGGGAAACCGGCCAGCGGCTTTAATCCACAACAAGTTCTGGTTGACCTTCTGGAGGGGATAAAGATTGGCGCTGTCGGTATTCTTGTCACCATTGCAGCATTGGCAGTGAACTTTATCCCGCTGATTGGTCAGCTACTGGTGTTCCTTTTGTATGTTTTCTATTCAACGCTGATGTTTATTGACTATCCCGCTTCAAATCGGAGCTGGAGTTTAGGACAGAAGATCGGCTGGGTCAGATCCAATTTTCGCCGTTCCTTTCGACTCGGAGTTTTTCCAGCTCTGATCAGCATGGTTCCGATTATTAATGTTTTTTTTATGGCACTGTTTTTCCCTCTGTTTACCATCCATAGTACTCTGAATTTTCTCTCGACACTGGAAATAAAGAAAAAACTGGATTAGACTGGGCAGCAACTGCTCCACAAACCAAATACTTGATAATATGAATATACAGCAGAAGGATTGATATGTTTCAGCAGGTTGTTATCTGGATTGTCGACATTGTAAGCCTCTGGGGGTATCCGGGGATTATTGTGCTGATGTTTCTCGAATCATCATTTTTCCCCTTTCCCAGTGAAGTGGTGGTTCCACCCGCCGGTTATCTCGCCTCACAGGGGGAGATGTCGCTGAGCCTGGTGATTGCTTCCGGAATCTTAGGTAGCGTACTCGGAGCCTGTTTTAACTACTGGCTGGCGGTGAAATGGGGTCGACCACTGTTTGAACGATATGGACGTTATGTTCTTCTGACTCCTGCGGCTTTAGAAAAATCTGAAAAGTTCTTTGCCAAGCATGGACACATTTCAACTTTTGTTGGCCGCTTATTGCCAGGTATCCGACAATATATCAGTTTGCCGGCTGGTTTGGCACGGATGAATCTCCCCCTTTTTATCGCTTTTACCTCATTGGGTGCTGGGATCTGGGTCGTAGTTCTTGCTCTGAGTGGTTATCTGATTGGCAATAATCAGGAACTTATTGGTCAATACTTGCATCAAATTATGATTGGTATTGCGTTCCTTTGTCTGGTGCTGGTTGCTGGCTATGTTTTCTTCAGGAAAAAACGGTTAAAACGCCAGATCAATGAAGGTTAAAAGGGAAATGTTTCAATAACTTCCCCGGCAGCTTAAGGAGCGGTCAAGAAAACTCATAACTGCTGTCACAAAGAAGATGGCACTGTTCCTGCGACGTTGCAGCTGTCGTGATTTCAATTTATCTGCAACACCTGCAACGTCGCATCACCAACCCATATCCTCCCATCCCATGTTTAACTATCTAATATTACTTAATATTATGTTTTTTAAAGTTTTGGCATTCCCCTTGTATTAACCATTCCCGAAGATAAAAGATAAAGCACCCTTAAACAGGAGGAATGAAAATGTTTGGATTACAGTATGTAAACGGTATGGAAAATATGCAGCGGGAAATGGGTCAACTTTTTCAGAATATTGGTTTTCAACCGGCTTATCGTTCTTTGGAAAAGCGGATTGACCTGAAGGTGGTGGATCGTGGTGAAAATTTGGCGGTTGAAGTCCCTCTGCCGGGTCTGAATATTGATAAACTCGATATAAATGTCCTTGGCCGTCGGTTAACAATTGCCGGAGAATTTTTAGCAGCTGAATTGCCGCCGGATGTCCGCTGGCATCGTCAGGAACGGCGTAGTGGATCCTTTGAGAGTCATTTTCAACTCTCTGCAGATATTGATCTGGAAAAAATTGAGGCTGAGTATAAGCAAGGGATTTTGCGGGTTAATCTACCGAAGGCCGCGTCTGCTTTGCCGAAAAAAATATCTGTAAAAGTTGGTTGATTTTCCCGCTGGTAAAAAATAATAGAAAGACTTGAGGAGATAGATTATGAATGACAAGCAAGTTATAAATCAGGAACAAAACAATAAATTGTTAAACCCACTGTTTCATTTAACCCCTGACGTTGATATTTATGAAACGGCAGTAGATTTAGTGGTGATAGCCGACTTGCCAGGGGTGGCGGAATCGGCTCTGCAGTTGGAAGTTTCCCGTGGAGTGTTAACTCTGGAAGGAGAAATTCAAAGTACTGATAGTAAGCAGCCAGTTGGTTATTACCGGCAGTTCAAACTCTCCGACCGGATTGATGCTGATGCTGGAAGTGCAGAGCTGAAAGATGGAGTTCTGACCCTGCGGTTACCGAAAGTCGAGGCGGTAAAGCCAAAGAAAATTGTCGTTAAAACTCTGCATTGATGCAGGATCGAGCCAGGGTGGTTTTGCCCTGGCTTTTTTCTGCTAAATCTCTTTTTAGCGCTATAATTTGAAGAAAGCCGCTATAAAAATATTTCTCAATAGTTTCAGGAGTTATTCCTGTCGAAGGATGGCTCGGAATTTTACCAGCAACAGGAGTGACCATGATAGATATGAATCGAACAACGCAAAAAGTTCAGGAAGCTTTACAGGCTGCTCAGGCTCAAGCCCTGCGCTTGGGGCATGTGGAGATTGATGGTGAACATCTGTTGCTGGCTCTCAGTGAGCAGGCGGATGGATTGCTCCCGCGACTGCTGAAAAAATTAGATATTGATGTTGCTACTTTTTTGGCGGGGTTAAATCAGGATTTGCAATCCCGGGCCAAAATCGGTGGTCCTGGAGCCGACAGCAGTAAACTCTATGCCAGCCGCCGACTCAGTAACCTGTTGTTGCAGGCCGAGAGCGAGGCGAAGCAGCTCAAAGATGAGTATATCAGTGTTGAGCATATCCTTCTTGCTGCAGTTGGGGAGGGGGAACGGACGGCTGTCGGGCGGCTCCTCAAAAAACTGGGTGTCGATCGGGATAAGCTGCTGCAAGTTCTGACTGAAATCCGGGGGAATCAGCGGGTGACCAGTCAGGATCCGGAGGTAACCTACGAAGCTCTGGAAAAATATGGCCGGGATCTGGTCGAAGAGGTAAAAAAGGGGAAACTTGATCCGGTGATCGGTCGGGACGAAGAGATCCGCCGGGTGATCAGAATCTTATCGCGAAAAACCAAAAATAATCCGGTTCTGATTGGTGAACCGGGGGTGGGGAAAACCGCCATTGTTGAAGGTCTGGCCCATCGGATTGTCCGGGGCGATGTTCCTGAGGGGTTGAAGGATAAAACAGTTTTTTCCCTCGACATGGGTGCACTGGTCGCCGGGGCAAAGTACCGGGGTGAGTTTGAGGAGCGGCTGAAGGCGGTTCTTAAAGAAGTTCAGGATAGTCAGGGACGGATTCTTCTGTTTATTGACGAGCTGCATACGATTGTTGGAACCGGCAAGAGTGAAGGTGCGATGGATGCCGGGAATATGTTGAAACCAATGCTGGCCCGGGGTGAACTGCACTGTATCGGGGCGACGACCTTGGATGAATATCGACAATATCTGGAGAAGGATCCCGCTTTAGAGCGCAGATTCCAGCCGGTGATGGTTGAACAGCCCGATGTTGAAACGACGATCAGTATTCTTCGCGGGTTGAAGGAACGTTTTGAAGTTTACCATGGTGTCCGGATTCAGGATAATGCGCTGGTGGCGGCCGCTGAATTGAGTCATCGCTATATTGCCGATCGGTTTCTTCCCGATAAAGCGATTGATCTGGTTGATGAAGCGTGTGCGACCATCCGGACTGAAATTGATTCAATGCCGGCCGAACTGGATGCAATTACCCGTAGATTGATGCAGCTGGAGATAGAGGAAGCTGCATTGAAAAAGGAGAAGGATCAAGCTAGTCGTGAGCGCCTTGAGGTGTTGCAAAAGGAGTTGGCCGAATTAAAATCGAGTGAGCACACTCTCGCGGCGCAATGGCAGCTGGAAAAAGGGGGAATCCGTGGTGTCCAACATTTACGTGAGGAGATTGAGCAGGTTCGTTTAGCGATTGCCGAGGCAGAGCGTAGCTATGACCTGAATCAAGCCGCGGAATTAAAGCATGGCCGCTTGCCGGAATTGGAAAAACAGCTGCAGAGCGAAGAGCAAAAGATGGAAAAAGAGGATGGTACGGTCAAACTTTTGCGTGAAGAGGTGACTGAAGATGAGATTGCCAAAATAGTCGCCAACTGGACCGGGATTCCGGTGACCC
>JAUVCS010000028.1 GCA_030590745.1 Desulfuromusa sp. | reverse complement strand
CTTGTCAAGGTGTTACAGGAAGTACACCTTTGGGATGAGGTAAAGGATCGTTTAAAAGAAAATGCAGCCCGCTTGTCGGGAGGACAACAGCAGAGGCTTTGTCTGGCGCGTATATTGGCTCTTAATCCGAAGATACTACTGTTGGATGAACCTACAGCATCTCTCGATTTTAAAACCTCACATAGAATCGAAGATCTGTTGCTAGAGTTACAAGATCGCTACCAGATCATTGCGGTATCTCACAGTTTGCGGCAGGCAAGAAAAATTGCAACTCAGATACTGGTGATGAAAGATGGGCGCGTTGAGCATCTGTTAAATAAAGAACAATTTGAAAATTCGAAAGTATTGCAAAATCTACTTGAAGAAATTTTTTAACTCACCAATGAATAGGGGATAAGATGAAACTGAAATCAAAAGCGACATTAGTTATCTTAGCGGTCATTATGGTATTTACAACGGTAGGCTGCGAAAAAGAAGGGGGCGCTGAAAAAACGGGAAAGAAAATAGACAAAGCTTTTAGTACGGCAAAAGAAAAAATTAAAGATGCCACAAAGTGATCCAACAGTTTAACAATGGGAATTTGTCGTTCGAAAGGGGGGCAGTAACCACCAATTATCTTGACAAGATGAAGTGAATAAATGATAATTCGCGACTCAAAAAGAGACAAAATTATATCGGGATGTGGCGCAGTTTGGTAGCGCACTTGACTGGGGGTCAAGGGGCCGGAGGTTCAAATCCTCTCATCCCGACCATTATAAAAAAGCCGACTCTGGTAATCCGGAGTCGGCTTTTTTATAATTTAAACGGTCAAACATCAATAGTCCCCCCGACAAAGCCGGGGGGGGAACCTCTTTAATTTACCAGTTATTCCTCTACGTGATGCCAGGCTTTTATCGAAGCACGCTTGACATCCGGGCTAAAGTTTCCATCACCTATTCGGACGATCTGATTGTCGATAGTTGTCATATAAACTTGATCTCTATCGATGTAAATTGAACCACGCACTTTCCCGATATCCAGCGCATCTACAGGTTCAGAACCATCATCAAGGTTGAAGATTCTCAGTTTGCCGGCTCCGGAGGCGATATCATCCCTTGGGTCTGCACCCTCCATGCTTCCAGTGGCAGTAGCCAGATAGATCTGATTATTAAAGATTGTGGGAGAAGACCATACTTTTTCTCCCACCGGGAGTGTTGCACTCCAATAAAGGGTGCCCCCTCCGATAGCGTATGATTTGCTTGCATTTGGAGTTGTGGCATCGATAGCATAGACTTCATACTGAATATCATTAGCTGCCCAGTCTGTACCTCCGGTTCCAAATACAATGAGTGTCGAATCATTATTCTTGATAATGGCCGGTGATACCGAAATGGGGTTACCCATTCCAGCGTTCCAGAGTGGAATCTGTTTTACCACCCCAGCAACGGTTTCTGTTCCATGGGGATTTGCGCCGGTCATAGCCTCAAGTTCCCACAGTCTGCCATTCATGTCTCCCATATAGATTCGATCAACGAAATTGTCACCATCATGGTCATAAAGAGTGATTGCCCCCGGTATATCATTGACAGAGTCAGCATAAGGCTCAGAAAAATACCACAACCTCTCACCGGTCCGCAGATCTATGGCAAATACGGTAATACCCCCGTAGTGCTCGACAATGTTGGTAAAACCGGTCGAGACGAAAGCCACATATCTAGGCTCGTAACCGATGATCTCTGTGATGTCTAAATCGCCGTCAATATCATCTTCATCTTTGATGGGCCACCTCAACTTGCCAATACTGACTCGGGAGGCGTTCCCCAATTCAACTATACTATTGATATTAATTGTTTTTGGAGAGACTTCATCTGATGTAATAGCTTCACTACTCTGAAATGTTCCGGAAGTGACCTTAACGGTTAAATCACCATTAGCGACATCAGTATTAACGACAACACCCGTAGCTCCTGAAGTCACACCGGTAAATGTATCCCCCGTGGTGAAGAATTCGATATCTTTTTCCGAGTCAAGATGGTGGAGAATTATGTCTCCAGTGTACTCCCAGAGAATAGACCAATCATCAGGATCAGTCACATCGAGAGCATAAAGATACCGGCCTCCCTTTCCACCGGCCCCTGACAGAATTGTGCGCCAGGACTTGTCGGTTCCATCAACATTAGGCGGATCATAAAAGACATCAACGGCAGTGGGTGAGCCGTCTACAGCCGCAAAGTCCTGCGGTGCGTTCTCATCGGTGCGGTCGTTTTGAAGCTTCCCGAGTACTGCACTGGGAATATACGCCCATTTTTCATCGCCGCTGCTGGTTTCAATGGCATGCAACATGCCGTGCAGATCACCTACATAGGCCATTTCAGTTCTGTCGCCGCTGCGGCCGCTGTCAACGATGACCGGGGCCGAATGTTCGATGCCTCCGAGTCCGTTTGTCAGCTCACGCCATGCACCGTATGACCCATCATCAGAGTTAAAGTGATCGGGATCCCAGAACTTCCCTCTCACCCTGGTGATGACAGCTTCCTCGTCGGTATAGTCGCCATTTTCAGGGGTAACATCAAGCAAGGTATTAAGTGCTGCCACATTGTCGACTCTGAAAGTGACCTTGGACGTCCCATTCTCCGGTTGGATCGTATAGATAAATCTCCCATCGTCGTCAGCACTAAGAATTCCACCGTCCGCTGTGTCCCAGTCGGCATCTTCAGGATCATAGGTGATCCCACCGTCGTTTGCGGTGGCACCGGCGGTTACGTCAAAGCGACGAAAGTGCCCCCTTCCACTTGGATCCTCGAAAGTACCCTGATAAAGCCACGGATATTTAATAATGGGAGCTGAGCGGACATACTCACGACTTATAATATGAGCTTTGATATTGAAAAGTGAGTTCAATATATAGCGGACCCCGGCGACGTTGGTCCAACTGCAATCGTCATTATTGCTACAATTGGCGACCCCTGTATCAATGTAGGGCTCATCTATGGTGAAATCAACATGGTCCAATAGGGTCCCAGAGACTACGCCATCATCCCATACTCGAAAGTCTGTCTTCTTGTCGGTGATTTTCTTGATTAATTGACCCGAATCACCGCCAGTCCAGGTAAGGGTCATGGAATTCACGGTGATGTCACTCGTTCCCGTATTCCTGAAAGTCACATTTAAGAGTTTCTTCTTATCTATCGTGGCCGTAGTGAAATCAACTTCCAATGGATCACCGCTTATTATCGCAGTCAACGGATCATCCGTGACCGTAATAGCTACCGTGGTCTCGGATACGTCATTGTATTTTACCAGCAGCGTAATGACTTCAGCACTTGCATCGGTTTTAAAATCTTTTTCAAATTCAAACTCCATAGAATGGATTTCCGGAGGGGTAGGAGAGGCACCGCACTTGGCATACGCATGTCCCCCAAGGTAGATCACATAACCGTTTTCGACATTGCCGAAAGTGTTGCCACCGACATAGTAGTCCCAGCCGGTGTTGTCTATGGTAAAGCGGGTGACTGTGTCGTTGTATACGCTAGCCCCCCCGGAAACATCCGGTAAGCCACCATAATCATCAAGGTTGTACGAGTCCCCGGATTGATAGGGACGCCAGTTATGCAGGTGACCCCCTTCCGGATCAAAGGTGAAATCTCCAACTTGAGAATGCGAGCCGGTCACGTCGTTATAGATAATGTCGTCAATATTGTCGGTTCCGTCATTATGGCCAAAGCCCTTGTCGGTCAGAAAGTGACCATTTTCACTGTGCTCAAAAACTTCGATGGAGGCACACTCTGCCAGGAGAGCCTTTCCACCTAAAAGGAATTCTTGTACCTTGAGGACTATTTCTTCAACTTCTGTCACACTGTCAGTATCGGCAGAACATATATCATCGTCATTGCCATACTTTTTATAACCTTCCCAGTGCGGTGCCCAGAGAAAGTCATAACCATCTCCTTCTGTCAGCTTACCATCCCTGATTTGACAGGGTGTGATTACATCGTAGATATCGGTGCAGATACCTGCCAGGCGCAGGTACGATTCCAGGATTTCAGCGTTTCCTTTTGTTGTATCTTCAGAATCATTCATCAAGGCAATCCTGGGGGGAGTGCCACGTAACTGCTGGTATACATCAGCTGCAAAAGGAACCTGGATCTGGTGTATGTCTACGGCATCCCAGTTCGACAGGTCTATTATCGCCCTTGCCTTACCTGCATCCTCCGCACTGATGATAAAGGGACCTCCGCTGTAAGTGACCTTTAGAGAACTGTCCCCGGCATTAAGGGTGAGATCAGAAACGGTGTTGTCATGGTCATAAAGCTTGGCGACGGCATCAACATCATACTCCAGTAAACCAGCAGCAGTGACCTCGATCACAACATCAGGATCACCGATGTCAACCTTATCCTGATTGATCATCCAGTACAGGGTGATGTCAGGATCACCGTCAGTTCTATGGTTCAACAGATAAAAAGCCAGACCAAAGGCTTCAAGTATCCCTCCATCATCATCCGACTGGTAAAAACCATCCATCGGAAGGATCAGGGACCCTGCCGGAAAATTTATTTCTTCTGCCTGGACCTGCAGTGCAAAGCTGACAAAAACAAGCAACAAAAGTGAAATAATATAATTTTTGGTTTTCATACTCAAACCTCCATTTAGCGTAAATAACTGGTACCTGAAACTGTAAATATATGATTATGAACCGGATCTTTATTTTGCTACGCCGGTACTGGACGCATCGTAGTGTTCCTGCTCGTATTCATCATCATCGAAACGCAGGTAAGCTTCGACCTGGGCTCTTGCATCTCCGAAAGTAGCGATAGAGGTGAGGATAATGATATTGTCCGAATCAACTGTGTCGTCATTGTCCAGATCGTCGTTATCTCTTACTGTCAGGGTGAAAGTGGCCTGGCCAACATCTCTTAGAGTCGCATCGCCACCCTCTTCAATAATGCCGTCTATTGTTGTAATCCCAGCGGTATGCCCGGTAATATCCTCCCCCTTGAGAAGTCTGTCCCAATTGCCTTTATTGGTTCTTTTAAGCTCCCCAAGGGCGGCACGACCAGCTTCGATACCTGCATCAGCGGCATAAAACACAGTTTTTATAGACTTATCACTCCCGGCAATCTGTAGCTCAGTGACTGTCGTATTGTGTGCCCAGAAACCCAGAAAGGTGAGTAAAAGTAATATAAGCACCGTAACAATGAGAATGGAACCATCCTCATTTTTCAGCATCGACTTTTCTTTCATCGGATTATCCTCAATTCCTTGTTAGTAAAGGATAAAGAAAAAGCTACCATGTTATTACACTGACAACCTGGGAGGTGCCACCCCTTCCGGTAACCGTTACTGTGACCTGCTTAGAATCGGCAACCGGGGTGTCATCGATCACATCCCAACTGACCGTATAGCCCTGGGGTGTTGTCTCCTGATGAGTGTTGCCATCGGTATCTATTCCTGGAGGATTTCCTGCGGATTCCAGCCAGGGATTATCGTACGACATGACAAAAAGTTGTTCGATCTTGTTCTGAGCAGCGACACTCTGGGAGGTTATGCGAGTTGCCGCTGAATTTCCCTGCATCGACGATATCTGCATATTGACGACAGCCAGAATACCAAAGGTAAATATGACCATGGCAATCATAACTTCAATTATGGTAAACCCCTGTTCGTTGCTTCGATCTGTTTTTTTAGTCGTCTGCTTCTGAAACATAGGGTGTTTTTCCTCCATCATAAACCGAGGTTCCGACATTTTATCCAGCTGGTTAACAACCGGCGCCGAAAAGCATCGCCCGGTGCGGTATATATAGTAGTATTCTGCAGATTCTGGTATGGGGTACTATTCACAAAACCATCAGCTGTTCTGTGGGTGGTTCTAGCCACTATGGATATCTGGATTGATCTCACCTCTGCGGGCGTTGTTGTGACGGCTCCGGCTCCATCTAAATAAACAAAATCGAGTGCGTCGATATTATCGGCTATCACTTCGTCTGCAACCGGTGTGGTTGAGGGGTTCCTGAAAAGTTTCTGTGTCCCGTCAAGGGAATCCAGTGAATAGGTGATACTCTCACCAGTGCTGACAAAGGCATCGTCATCATCCAGATCCATAGTAATGGTGATTGTGTTAGTTGCAAGATTCACAATTCCGGCGCCTGCATTACCGGTCGGATCATAACCCGCCATTCTGAGATCATTAACCAGCATAAAGGTCGCAGCCCTGAGGTTCTGCTCCATTTCTACAACCTGCTGCTGGGTGGTAAACACTTTTTGGTTGGCACTGTAGACAGAATAGATGCCTGACAGAACAATACCTGATATCACCAGAACAATAAGAAGCTCGATAAGAGAAAAACCCCCCTTATTGTTTCCTATATCTTTCATTTGTTGTTCTCCTCTGGGACTCAGCTAGGTGGCTGTTGGACTATCCATGAACTGGCCGCAAATCTAAATTTCAGCTTCAGTCCGTATAGTCCGATAGCCTCCTAGTACTACTTAATTTGAATGCTACCTGCCCGGGTTATGCTTATCTCGGCAGTTTTATCGCGATTGTCCTGTTTTAGAAAGATAGTCCCTAAGCCTAATGCGCCGACTGAGTTTCTTGGCAGACCGGTCACAGAAAAAGCAATGCCATTATCTGTGCCGCTGAAGTCCAGACCATCCCCGCCACCTTTAGAGGTATCAAAACTCACATTTTCGTAATCTGACAAAGAGACGCTGCTAATGACTTGTTCACCAGCGTCTTGCACAAGGTCTTTATCGGCATCCAGGTAAATTACATAGCCATTTGCATCAAATGTGGCAGTACAGTAGGTTCTTGTTTTAATCGCTTCTAATTTTGCTTTTTGAAGGTTTGAATAAATATCTCTGGTGGCACTGTTTAACTGAAGATTTTGTCGCCAGGAATTAATACTGGGGAGGGCAATGGCGGAAATTACTGACAGTATAGCAACAACAACAATCATCTCCAGAAGGGTAAAGCCCCCATTCCTTTCAGGTATTGAGCATCGTACAAAAGATCGCCAGTCGTTTTTTCGCATTTTCTCAACCTTTCGTAAATTTCAATATAAATTTGACTGAATACTAGAGAACGAGGTGTTTACAAATATTTACTTTCACTAATCTTTGGGATGATACCTTCTATTAAGGTGAAAGTAAATTATTCTAATATTGAAATTTATTCGAAAGTTCATCTTTAAAATAGCCATCTTTAAAATAGCCATATTTACAGTCTGTTAACCTGTTTAATGATTTATGGCTGTCCTCTTAAAAAGGAATATTATCGTCAGATCAGATTATCAACGTTCCACTATGCTGTTATATGGAATATCCACTATTGAAGCGTCGCTCCAGGTTACAGAAGCGGCCGGGAACGACAACATGCGTACTATTATGGTTAATCTGCCCGTTTTCCATCCTAACTCCTGCTCTGTGATCAATATATCCAACCACGATAATCTTTTATCGCAATTATCGAGCCATGACTTGACCATTCTTAACTCACCGTTATTACACCATAAATTACTTCTAATGTCGCCAGGATGCCAGCGTCTGAAAATTCTGCACAGTTGCATGCAAATTCTGCAGCGCTTTCCAGCTCATTTATTTAATCCTTAGTCACCAAGAACATCAGGCTGATACCAGCCAACAAACCATAGATTTTTTTCGCTATTGGCTAACAATCTTAAGCTGTGGAGACTTTGCGCTATAGATAGAATGGCAGAATCGAGGCCCTGGAAACTATTGCTCTTGGCTATGCAGCGACACCTGTTTATTAACGTCAGATATTTTCACAGATTAGTCGTTGTCGAAGGGGCCGGAAGTTCAAATCCTCTCATCCCGACCATAATAAAAAAGCCGACTCTGGTAACCCGGAGTCGGCTTTTTTGTTGTTTATTGTAAACAATTGCAGCAAACGCTGCGGAGGCTAAAGCTAATATTGATTTCCCTTAGTTACACTTTCCTGTTGTTAGCTACCAATACGTCACAGGGTGGGTTGGTCAGGATATCATGTGCGGTGCCACCAAGTTTGTAAGGCATCAGACTTGGCCGACTATGGGCTCCGATTGCAACCAGTTCAGCATTAACTTCTGCCGCCTCACGAAGGAGTCCGCTATAAGCTTCTCCCTGGGCCAATCGATAATGTAAGTCTGGTTGTCCACCAGCCATTTTCTTTAAATCGGCGTTACAATCACTGACAAATTTTTCTAATTTAGCTTTTTCGGAGGTTTCAATGACATCACCGGCATATTGGGAAATTTTGTCCCCGATGCCGGTATCTGGAATATAGTAGAGGTGGACCAGGTTCAGGATCCCTTTTGGAGCCAGCTTAAGGGCAAGATAAAGTGCCTGGCTTGA
>JAUVCS010000254.1 GCA_030590745.1 Desulfuromusa sp. | reverse complement strand
GGTCGGACCGGTCGAGCCGGGAATGATGGTCAGGCGGTTTCTCTGGTCTGTATTGACGAAAAGAAATTGTTGAACGATATCGAGCGGCTTCTGAACCGCAAAATCACTGTAGAATCGCTAGCGGGATATGAACCCAACCCATCTATTGCGGCAGAGCCAATCAAGAACGGGCGGGGACAGCGTAGTTCTACAAAACCAAGGAATAGCCGTAATGGTGGTGGTCAAAAGGGAGGGCAGAGATCAGATCGCTCCTCTCGGGCAAAAAATGGCCAGCGGAAACGGGTCAATTCAAGGGTCAGTAGTTAAAATAAGCAGTAAGACTCCCCGTTTTTTTTACTACGGGGAGTCTTATCGCCTCTTCCACCAAGGGAGAAAAAACCATGACCACGTTTTCCCAAGTATCTAGTAGGGTATTGAAAAACGTTTTCGAGGGCTTGAGTGCAAGGCGAAAATTGTCGAAAAAGCGCAGTTTACACCTAGTAAATGAGCATTTTGAGACAATTTTCAACACAGCAATCGCAACGCAGATAGTTTTTCAACAGCCTGCTAATAAAGCTTTCGTTTGGAAAATGTTGAACCAACAACGTTAAAGGTATTCTCAACAATAAACAGCGCGTGGTCATCAGCAGTAAAAACAATTTCTTCAAGACGTTTAAGCTGGATATTGTTAATCACCACCATCAGTACCGTTTTGCTCTGACCACGATATGCCCCGGTTGCTGGCAACATCGTCATTCCAATCTTCAAATGACTCATCACCTGATCTGCAATCTCTTTGGGTTGTTCCGAAATAATAAACGCCATTTTACGTTGACTGAACATCGATAAGGTATAGTTGATTGCCTGTGAAGCGATGAATACGGCGATAATTGAGGCGATGATCAGGTTAGGATCCAGGAAGAAAAAACAGGTTGAATAGAGGATCAGATTAAAACTGAAAGAGAATTTTCCAATCCCAAAATTGTATTTTTGATTAAGAATAATCGCCAGGACATCTGCTCCACCATTTGAGCCGAGGGAACGTAATACAATTCCACTACCAAGGCCGAAAATTGCACCGAATACAATAGCTGCATAGAGTTCATTTTCAATCGGAATCTGGATATTGATAACTTGATATGCCAGAGAAACCGTGATCATTGCCAGTGCGCTGTACCAGAGAAAGCGGCGCGAGACAAAGAGATAGCCAAGAATAAACATGGGAATGTTGAGAAGCAGGTAGATTATACCTGGATTAAGCCAGTCGGTCAGATAGAATAACAGAGAGGAAATACCAAACAGACCACCAGGAATAAACTGGTGCGGTGCCGCAATTCCCTTCAGCACAATCACCTGAATCAGTGATCCAACAATGATCAGCCCGCAGTTCCAAAAAACCGAATAAGCGAGTTTATTTTTTTTATCGGTCATCGTATTACCCTTCCATCATGAATAACCTGAAGCAGTTTGCTTTGAGCAGGAAAAGAGGCGGGATTCTGAACTTCAAGACCGTCTGTGTCAATAGCAAATCTTCCTCTTTCAGGAATAAACAGAATAATGTCATCTATTCGAGAAATTGCTATCACAACTGGGTGAAGATTTTCAACGAACCATTTTTAAAAAGCTCTCACTCCGGCCATAACTCCGGCACCGTTAGGCAGATCAAGCGGTAGTCTTTCGATCTCTGTGAGACCGGCATCAGACATCATGGTGAAAATTTCTTTTTGAGAATAAGCTCTGCCGGCAGGTGTACCAATCATCATATTGAGTGAAAAAAGGGCGGGAAAAAGTGGCGAAGTTTTACTGCTGTCCAGAATAAAGTCCTGTATCAGCAATAAACCACCCGAACTCAATGCCTTTGCTGCGTTGACTATAATTTCAGAGTTTACTTCCAGATTTTCACTGTGCAGCAGGTGTGAGATCCAGACTACATCGTAACCAGTCCCAAAGTCGCCACCGGTCACATCACCGGCAGTAAAAGAAATTCGTTCGGCAAGACCAAATCGGCTGACTGTTTGCTCAGCAAAAGGCTGTGTTGTGGGTAAATCATAGATGACAGCAGACAATGCGGGGTTCTGTCGACAGAAGTGGATGGCGTATGTCCCCGGGCCACCGGCCAGATCAAGCAATCGGGATTTCCCCCGCAAATCTATTTTTTCAGCGATCCCGGGAGCAAACATCGAGGCAATATTGAACATCCCCATAAGAAAGCTTTCCCGCTCGGTTTCTCTCACCTCGTGGGACGAGTGATTACGAACCGGAAGACCTGTTTTTACCGCTTCATCAAGGTGGCTCCACCCTTCTACCAGATGGTGGTGGTGCATAATAATATGCCCCATGTAGGTATCCGACCTTTTCGAGAGATAGGTGGAGCTGAGAGAGGTGGAACTGAAAGAAGTATTCTCCTTTTGCAACAATTCCATGGCTGTGAGCGCATGGAG
>JAUVCS010000150.1 GCA_030590745.1 Desulfuromusa sp. | reverse complement strand
GTAGGCAACCTCATCATCCATTGCCGTTGTCGCATAGGCAACAACCGGCAGCGAGGTGGTGGTCACCGGATAGTCGACTCCGGGATAGGTTCCGGCTGGAATCAGCAGCTCGGTTCGTTTCGTCAATTTGACCTGCTCAGCAGAAAGGGAAAGTAAGTTGATACCGATTCCGGCCGCAGCTTCAACGACATTGGGAGCCGGGTAGGAACCCGATGTTGCAAAACCATCAATCTGACGATTCTTCAGTGCCTGAACCGCGCTGCCAAGTTCAGCATTGGCTAATTTCACCTTGCCGTCCAAATCAAAGAGTTTAAAATATTTTGCGGCTTCTCTGGCTCCAAACGATCCTCTGCCGATCAGAATATTTTTACCGTCAAGCTCAGCAAAGGTTTTAATACCGCTGTCAGCCCGAACAACAAAGTGCATTGTCAGAGAAGGAATGGGAAACAGGGAGCGTACCACTTGATATTTTGCAGGGTCATCGGCTTCAAACTTGCTTTTTCCTGCCTGGGCCAGTTTAATCAGAACCGGTGGCGTGGTGAAAACATAGTTACCAGTACGGACCATAACCTCTTTGACGTTCTGCACCGATCCCTGACTCTCTTCGACAGTCACTATAATGTCACCGTTGGTTCCGGCCTTTATCGCCTCAGCGATCTGGACAGCCATCTGATAATAAGATGAACTGGTCTTTGCCGATTTATAAGTAACCCGCGTTTCCGCATGAACAAAAGTGCTGCAGATCAGCAGCAAACCTAGAGCAACCGTGCCAATCAATCTTGTCAGTTTCATTGATATCCTCCATATGTATTGAGTAGACTTATGAGATAGCCGATAAAATCGGAACAATCTGTCAGGAACCTGTCGAGCTTTTTTGCAGTCAATTCTGGTAAAATTCGACAGGTTCCTGACAGACTAGCGACAACCCCGGAATATATCAAATAAAAACGGCTCTTTATATCTGGATCTGTGGACAAACCGCGAATATTGCACCCTTTGATCGTCACACTTTAACGGCTGAGAGGAATTAAGAAGACGTCGTTGATAAATCGATTTCAAACCAAAGCGACAACCTCCCATGGCTTTTCATCACCGTTTTTGCTAATCTCCCTGCAAACAACTCCAAGCCATTTAAGAACATAGGTGATAAGAATGAATACTCAGGAAAAACTTCTGCTTTATGGGTTCGCAATTTTCAGTGTCATAACCTCATTTTTATTTGTTTTTTACGCGGTCACTGTCAACTTCAGCAGCGATGCTTCACAATGGCTGAAAACCTTTTCTTATGTTGCTGGCGGCTATGGTCTTTTCAATATTTATATCCTCAGTTGGGCCTGGCGTAGCCAGGTTGTCTGGACGATCAAGGCAAATACGGTGATTGCTGCCTGTTTTTTCGGGGTTTTTATCATGGATACAATCAGAGAGGGATTTTCGGGGGGCATGACGGCAATTGGCAGTGTCCTTGGATTGGCTGTGATTCTATGGATCAACTGGTTTGCAGTCAAAAAATCGTGCCAGCGGGAGAGTTCATGAAACTAGCAGTCTGTCGGACTATCAATGAACTGGCTGCAAATTCGTCCAACAGGCTCCTAAAGAAGAGAGAGGTTTATTGTGCCGCTATCCGATCTTCCCCTGCCAATGTGGTTTCTATTTTTCATGTTGATATTCGTGCTGATCGGGCTGCTCCCGGCCGGGCAGAGAACAGTCACAAAAATCCTCAGATATCTCAAAAAAACCTACGGCAGGCCGGAAGAACCAGCCACAGCCGACCCAAAAACCGAACTGAAGTCGATATTTGCAAACCAGCAAACAGCTCAGCAACTGAATGACTTCGAATTTTTTGTTCTCAGGCAGCTGGCTCTGACCGGTATAAAAGGGCTCTCCCGCAAACATATCAAAGATAAAGTGTACCTGGAGCCATTGATCGTTAAAAAAACCTTGAGGTCTCTCCATAGCAGGGGGCTGATTCGCTTCCACCGGCAATACCTGTTCGGCAAACGATTTTACTTATCTGAAAAAGGTCATGAATATTCGCTTGAGCAGGGCTTTATTTTCACAGCTTTGGAGGGTAACGAGCGACCCTGAATTATTCATGACTGCATAATATATTCATAGCTAGATAGCAGGCCAATCACCAACTCTATCTCAACAACATAATCAAAGATTATTTTCATTTCTTTTCAGATAGTTAGAAAACCGCATGCCCCCAGCTAGCCTTGGTATCATCCTTGCTCAATAAAAACAGTAAACAGGCAATGCCACCACACTTGCCTCAAAATCACCGAACAAAGTAGAATGTTAGATTGTTGCCTTATTACCGCAACCAACCCGCCACAACCTACTAGCACATAGCGTTGAGGATTTGAAAAGGGATACGACATGGAAGTCAGCGATAAAATCAAATCTATACCGGAAAGAGGTCCTGCCTGTGAGGGAAATTTTTACCCGAAAAGTGGCAAAGATACCGATCCGGGCATGAATTCGCGTATCCAGCGTCTGCGCAAGCTCAGCTTCGAAGCCAGTCCGAGTTTGTCTATCGAGCGTGCCCTTCATGAAACGGCCTTCTATCAAGAAAATTATGGTAAATATTCGATCCCGATGTTGCGGGCGTTAAACTTCCTCGACCACTGCCAGAAGAAAGCCCTCTATCTGGGGGAGGATGAACTCATTGTCGGTGAACGTTCTTCAGCACCGAAGGTGGTTCCAACTTTCCCGGAACTGACTTGTCACAGTGTTGAAGATTTCCAGGTTCTCAATACCCGTGAGCAGCAGCGTTATACCATCAGCCAGAAAGATATTGAGACTTACGCCAGAGAGGTGATCCCTTACTGGCAGGGGAAAACCATCCGTGAGCGGATCTTCAGTCATGTCCCCGCCGAATGGCAGGCCGCTTACGAAGCCGGACTGTTTACTGAGTTCATGGAACAGCGCGCCCCCGGACATACCGCCCTTGATGGGCAGATTTACCAAAAAGGAATGCTCGATTTTAAACAGCAGATCGCCACTGAAATTGCAAACCTCGACTACCTGAACGACCCGGAAGCAACCGACAAAGCCGAAGAACTGAAAGCCATGGATATCTCCTGTGATGCGGTGATTATGTTTGCAGAACGTCACGCTGATCTCGCTGAAGATCTGGCCAGAGAGGAAATCGACCCGCAACGGACTGCTGAATTAACAAAGATCGCAGCAGTCTGTCGCTGGGTTCCGGCCAATGCACCACGCACCTTTTACGAAGCAATCCAGATGTACTGGTTCGTCCATCTAGGGACAATTACCGAACTGAATGGTTGGGATGCCATGAATCCGGGACACTTTGATCAACATCTCGCACCATTTTATGCTGCGGAGATTGCCTCCGGAACTTTGACCCGCGAACAGGCCAAGGAGCTCCTCTGCTGTTTCTGGATTAAGGTGAACAACCACCCAGCTCCACCCAAAGTTGGCATTACCGCCCGGGAAAGTGGCACCTACAACGACTTTACCAACATCAACATTGGCGGCATCACCAGCAATGGCAAGGATGGGGTCAGTGAAGTTTCTTACATCATGCTTGAAGTGATTGAAGAGTTACACCTGCTCCAACCGGGCAACGCAGTTCATATCAGCAGCAAAACCCCTGATCGTTTTTTGCACGCCGCCTGTAAAGTGATTCGGCAGGGGCACGGTTATCCATCGGTCTTTAATCCTGATATTTATACGATTGAACTCATGCGGCAGGGAAAATCGATCCGGGATGCCCGCGAAGGG
This sequence comes from Desulfuromusa sp., assembly GCA_030590745.1. GTDB lineage: Bacteria > Desulfobacterota > Desulfuromonadia > Desulfuromonadales > Geopsychrobacteraceae > Desulfuromusa. Next base: position 150 of record JAUVCS010000150.1, on the reverse strand, counting down.
GGCTGTAGTGGCTGTATCGAGGTTGGTGCCTTTGGTAAGGAGGCTTTCGTTCTGACCGGATATTTAAATGTCCCGAAGATTCTGGAAATCACCTTGAATAACGGAATTGACCCACTCAGCGGGAAAATGGTCGGGATTGAAACCGGTGAT
>JAUVCS010000076.1 GCA_030590745.1 Desulfuromusa sp. | reverse complement strand
ACACCGGTTTCCACCGCCTGATCAACATGACAAGTCATGGTTTCCTTCAACATTTTCTGCCCCAAAACATCAGATACTAAGCCGGTTAATTCCAACTGATTATCTGTTACCGTTCCAAAAGCTGCGATCGGCACCTGACAGCCCCCTTCCAGAGTTGCCAGAACAGCTCGCTCTGCAGTGACCGCATAGGAGGTTGGTGGATGGTTGAAGAAATCAATCAGATCATTGGTCGCATCATCATCTAACCGGCTTTCCAGGCCCAATGCTCCCTGACCAATCGCCGGCAAACAGACCTTTGGATCGAAATATTCACCAATTTGATCAGTAAATCCTAACCGGTGCATCCCCGCTGCTGCCAGAATCACCGCATCCAGATGATCATCTTTCAGCTTCTTGATCCGGGTCTGGACATTCCCCCGGATATCGACCATCTCCAGATCGGGTCGCAAGTTCAAGAGTTGAGCCTTGCGGCGCAACGACGAAGTGCCGATTCTGCCGTTCTGACAAATTTCAGAAAAACATTTATATCCCGGTTTCAAAATCGCAATATCACGGGGATCCTCACGCTCGGTGATACAGCGCAAGCCCGTCCCATCGGGGAAAAAGGTGGGAACATCTTTCATCGAATGAACCGCGATATCAACTTCATTACGCAACATCGCTTCCTGAATCTCTTTGACAAACAACCCTTTACCCCCCACCATTGCCAATGGCACATCAAGAATCTTGTCCCCCTGAGTTTTGATCTTGGTCAGGGTCACTTCCAGACCAGGATAACGTTTTTCTAATTCATCTTTAACCCAATTAGCCTGCCATAACGCCAGGGCGCTGGCACGGGTACCAATTCTTAAACTACGGGTTGTCATAGAAACTCCTCAATATTACTGGTTAGTTTCATCAGAGTCTGGATCTGATGTAACGGCATCTGGCAGGTCAAATAAAGTCCGGGTGGCATCAACATAGAGGCTGCCATCTGCCCCGCTACTTTTCTGTTTTAAAATATGGGTAGGATGATGAAGAATTTTATTAATAATTGCATTCGACATAGATTCAATTGCCTGACGCTCTTTGTCAGCCAACCCACTCAAATTACTCAAGGTTTTTTCTACTTCACCTTGCCTGATCTGTTCCATCTGCTGCCGCAGGGCAACAATTGTCGGCTTAACTTCAAGGGTGGTAAGCCAACTGCAGAACTGCTCAACCTCGGCAGCGACAATCAGTTCCGCCCGGGCTGCCTCTTTCTGCCGCCCTTTCAGATTGGCCTGAACCACCCCTTGCAGATCATCAACATCATAAAGGTAGATGCTATCCAGCTTATTGGCAGTCGGGTCGATATCCCGTGGCACGGCAATATCGATCAGAAACATCGGCTTATAGCGCCGTGCTTTGCTCACTTCCTTGAGCTTTTTTGCAGAAAGAACATAATCGGGGGCCCCGGTTGACGAAAGGACAATATCAACCCGGTGAAGCTGCTCCTGGAAATTATCGAAACTGACGGCAACACCATCGAATTCAGCCGCAAGCTTTTCGGCTCGGCTGAAAGTCCGGTTGGTGACTAAAACCTTGGAGACCCCATTATTGACAAAGTGCTTTGCTGCCAGTTCACACATTTCACCTGCACCGATTAACATAACGGTTTTATTTTCCAGGGAATCAAAAATTTTACGCGCTAGTTCAACCGCAGCAAAGGAGATCGAAACGGCATTGCTGGCAATAGCAGTTTCATTACGTACCCGTTTAGCAACCGAAAAGGCCTTACGCAAAAATCGGTTAAGAATCACCCCCGCAGCATTACATTCACAGGCGTGAGCGTAAGCGGTCTTGATCTGACCAAGAATCTGCGGTTCTCCAATCACCATTGAATCGAGACTAGCGGCAACCCGCAAAACATGCTGGATCGCTTCAGTTCCAGAGAAAGAGTAAAGATGCTCTTGTAATGTTTCCGGGGCTAGATCGTGAAAATTGGCAAGAAACCGTTTAAGTTCTGATGTCGCAACATACTCCTGACGGCTGACAGCATAGAGCTCAACCCGATTACAGGTTGAAACAATGACCGCTTCGGTAACCGACGGCAACTGTAACATCTGTTGTAACGGGATCGCCATTGCCTCCTGCGGGAAGGCAACTTTTTCCCTTATTTCTACAGGGGCGGTATGGTGACTTAACCCCACCACAATAATATTCATAAATTAGCACACCAGACTTTGATCATAGGGCGGAAAAAGCCTCAAAGGTATGGTAACCACCGAGGAGTAGATTGACCCCAAGGAAGGTAAACAAGAGGAAAACAAAGGCAATGATTGAAAAAATTGCCGCCCGCCGGCCACGCCAACCCACCGTCAAACGACCGTGGAGCAGCACTGCATAGAGGAGCCAGGTCAGTAGTGCCCAGGTTTCTTTAGGATCCCAGCTCCAATAGGAGCCCCAGGCGATATTGGCCCAAAAAGCACCACTGATAATTCCCAATGTCATCAGGGGAAAACCGACACTCAGGCAAGTATAATTAACCTTGTCCAGAGTATCTAAAGAAGGTAATAGCTGATAGATCCCAGTAAACCGTTTACTTTTCAACATCCGGTTCTGCAGCAGATACATGACTCCAGCGCCGAAAGAAAGAGCAAAAGCAGCATTTCCCAGAAAAGCGAAAATGATATGAACAGGAAATAGCCAGCTTTGTAAAACTGGATCAATCTGCACCACGATATCCGGGCTGAGGGCACTGGCAATCATCAATAAAAACGCTGATGGGGCGGCAAATGCTCCCATCACTGAGAGATGAAAACGAAGATCCAGCAACAAAAACAGTAGAATCAGACACCAGGCAAAAAAAGCCAGCGATTCGTGCAAACTGGTCACCGGGGTCCCCCCCGTCACCGAATGACGAACCCCGAAACAGGTCGCATGCAGGATAATTCCACCCAGTAAAAACCAACGACCGATACCGCCAGCTTGTGGCCGTTTACCAATCATCGAGACCAGATAAAAGATACTCGCAATAAGATAAATCAGAGTGGTGATACCGGATAGCAGAGTCATGGTTCCCGTAATATCCCTTCTGGTTATTAACCGATCACATCATATGAAGACAACTCAACCGTCTGATTGTATTTTTCAGAACAAAATCAGTCAACTGGTTTCATCACTTTAACACTTTAACGGCCAAACAATTCGGCTTCGACCAGTTCACATAACAGGTGACCAACAAACTGGGCAAGTTCAATCTGTCGCGGAACAACTTTTGTTGCCAGATCAAGACAGATACCAACATCGGCACTACGTAACGGGTCATTCTGACAATCTCCAGAAATCAAGACAACCGCCTGCTCATTCTCTAGCACTTCATCACGTAATTTTATGAGTGATGCTGCCGTTGAGCCATCATTGAGAAGCAGAAGAAGAGACTGCTGGGTATTTAACGCCCGATAATGACGCACTAAATGCTGCTCAAACTGCCCTGCGGCTATCATCTGACCGTTCAAAACCGGGTCACTGCCAAGGCATATTGCCGGAAGAACCGGACGGTCAAAACCAAGTTTGAAAGAGAATTGACTGGCCAATTGCTGTGCAACCGGTTGCAGAGGGCCATTCCCGGCAACTAACAGATGGCCCCCTTCGGTAAACAGGGTACCAAGCTGTTTAGCCAGCAGGATCAATTGATTATTCTGTTCCCGACAAAATTTTTCGCACAACTCAACCGCCTGGCGACAGGTTGTAGATATTCGCTGATCCATTTCTATCTCCATTAAAAAACTGGAATGGTAAAGCCCTCACTCCTGCAATCCGGTTATGATATGAAGCCACATCGTCACTGTCAAGCAAGGGGAGATAAACTGATTACAACTTGATTTTCCCAAAATTTGCTATATATTTGGGAACTGGTATTTTCTAAACATATCTTTATTACAAATTTACTCAAAATAGGAAAAAGGAGAAACTGATGGCCAGCGACAAAGTTTTTGAATTCACTGATGCACAATTTGATGCCGATGTTCTGAAATCTGATATCCCGGTTGTTGTCGATTTCTGGGCAACCTGGTGTGCCCCCTGTAAAGCGATTGCACCGGTACTGGACCAACTTGCCGATGAATATGAGGGACGAATCAAGATTGGCAAGGTTAATGTCGATGAAAATCCCGCAACCCCCGGTCAATATGGTGTGCGTGGCATTCCAACCATGATTCTGTTCAAGGATGGAGAAATTGTTGATCAACTGGTTGGTGCTGTACCGAAAAAGCAGGTAGAAGCTTTACTGCAAAAAGCGCTGTAATCCTTACAACCAAACAGGCTCCAAACGGGGCCTGTTTGGTTATCAATCCTTTATCTCATCCAGCATAAAAGTAATTTTCCCTCGGTCTTTACGTGAAATTTTTGGTCCGGAAATTTCAGCTAATATTTGCTGCTTTTCTGCAAGAGCTTGTTGTAGCTGTTCTCTTGCCTCACTCATAAGCTCCAGATAACGGACTCTTCCACTGCGAGTTGTATCATATATTTGCTTCCTCGCCTGTTGATATTTCATTATGACGTTTTCAACTCGTGGCAATAAATTATCAAACCACTCTTTTCGCTCTTTCTGTTCACGCGTGGCATTACTGACAGCTTCCTGAAAACCCTCTCCCGATCCCTGTGTGGGTTTTTGTTCGGGAACAAAACTCAGGTTATCAGAGCCCTCTCCCTGTGTCGCATTAGTTCGGCCAAGACATTCAGGGGGAAGTGATTGCAAGTTGTCGGTCATATACAATTGCCCTTGCTTGTCGCGACAAGAATAGGTCATTGCTTGTGCCGTCACACTTAAAAAAACCATCACCACCAGTAGAGATAAAATCCTTCGCATAAATCCTCCTTAACCCGGAGTTAGTAAGTCTGCAATAGTTAGCAGCCTGCTGCACTCCTGGGTTACTACGACCCACAAAGCTCCAGTCAAAAAATTTTCCGACTATCAAGCAGGATAGTGACTGGTCCGTCATTGATCAAATCGACAGCCATGTCCGTCCTGAACTGACCGGTGGACACCTTAAGCCCATATGGTTTTAACTGATCAACAAAATATTCACAAAGTCGCTCGGCCAGTTCCGCCGCAGCCGCGGCAGAGAACCCCGGTCGACGACCTTTGCGACAATCAGCCAACAAAGTAAATTGCGAAACAACCAGCACTTCACCCCCACAATCAAGAACTGAAAGGTTCATTTTTTCCGCATCATCCTCGAAAATTCTCAATTCAGCGATCTTTTTTGCCAGATATTCTGCTGATTTTTCGTCATCTCCAACTTCAACACCCAACAGAACCAGCAACCCGGTGCCGATAGCTGAAATCTGTACACCATTAACCGTGACTCCAGCACGACTCACCCGTTGAACAACCGCCCGCATTTCAGTCTATCCCCAACCATTGATCGAGGAGCTTTCCAATATCTGCCGAGCGGACCAATTGTGCGTCGAGATAATCATATTCCTGTGTGATCGATTGTTCCTCCCCGACGAGAACCGTTTTCAT
>JAUVCS010000057.1 GCA_030590745.1 Desulfuromusa sp. | reverse complement strand
GATATTGATTTTGGGCAATCTTTCTTTAAGCCGGATGGAAAAAGCCCTGCAGGCACAGATTACACAAGGTTTGCAGGTTGAAGCTGCAACGGCTGCCAGTGCTATTGAAGATTATCTGGATGGGGTGAAAAGAGATGTCCGCTCTCTTGCCCGTTTTTTACAACGCCGACTGCATGATAATATGGAGACTGAGCAGTGGGCTTTAGTTCAGAATGAGTTTCTGGCTGCGATTATGGTTGAGAAGAATTATTATCAGATACGTTTTATCGCTGCAGATGGTTTTGAGCAACTGCGGATCAACAATATTGGTGGTCAGCCGGTTCTGGTTCCTGAATCAGAATTGCAATACAAGGGTGACCGTTATTACGTTCAGGAGGCCTTCCATTGTTCTGCTGAAGAAACATATGTGTCCCACTTGGATCTTAATGTCGAATTTGGTCAGGTCGAAGTACCCAACAGGTTGGTTGTTCGGGTTGCCGCTCCGATAATGGATGAATCTGGGTCAGCCACAGGACTGGTTATTGTTAATGTTTTTGGCGAGAAACTATTCTCAGCGTTGAAACATCTCGTCTCTGTGGATGAAACCAGGGTTTTATTATTAAATCAGGGGCGTCAGTTTGTTAAAATGGAAAATAAACTTGGTCGTCCACATTTCAGCAGTGCTGAATCGAGTGATCTGAACAGGCTTGATTCCATCCTTCCGTTGCTGCCCCATCCAGATGAAGGGGTTAAAGTCTCAGCAGTAGGATCAGACATGTTGGCCATAACTCCGGTTAGTGCCGGTCTTGATCGTCTTTGGTACCTGACAATTACTTACCCACAGAAACATCTCTATACTGAAATAAACCGGTTAAAAAAGACCTTCCTCTTCTCTTTTGTTTTACTTGCACTTTTGGTGACAGGTCTGGCTATTGCTGCAGCCAGGAGTTTCAGCTTGCCGATTCGTCGTTTGTCCAGGTTTGCCAATGTAGTTGCTGGTGGTAATTTTGAGGTGCGCTCAAATATCAGCAGCCGAGATGAATTCGGACAGCTGTCTCTTGCACTGAATGAGATGGCGCAAGCGCAAAAAGAGGCTCAAGAGGAACTCATTGGTTGGAATACTCATCTGAAGCAGGAAGTTGAAAAAAAAATAACAGATCTTAATCGTACTCAAGGTGAGGCGGATGCTGCAAAATTACTGATGGTTAAGCTTGAAAAGCAGCTGTTACAGGCAAACAGATTGTCTTCTCTGGGAATGTTATCAGCGACGGTGGCCCATGAAATAGGTAATCCTCTGGCAGGATTGAGAGTTAAATTGCAGATGTTACAACGGCGTGAGGAGCTTGATTCGCAGTTTCAAGTCGATATAACTAAAATGATGACCCTGGTAGATCGGTTGGGAGACTTTCTGGGACATTTAAGAGGTTATCTGGCACCGCAACAGAGTTTTGAACCGGAACAAACCGATGTCAATCAGGTTCTACGTGATCTTGTTTTTATTCTTTGCGAAGAAGCAGATCGAATGAAAATCCAATTACAGTTACATTTGCCAGCTGATCCGTTACTGGTCTGTTCAAAATCTCAGCATCTTCACCAGATTTTTATGAACTTGATTTTAAACGCTTTACAGGCATGTGATGCAAATGGGCAGGTCGATGTATTTACCAGCCAAGCAGAGGGACTGGTTGAAATTAAGGTGCGTGACAATGGTTGTGGGTTGCCAGCAGAAATCATTGATCAGCTTTTTGAACCGCTGGTGACAAGTAAAACGGATGGAACCGGTTTGGGACTGGCCATTGTGAAACAGTTGATATCAGAACTGAAGGGTGAGATCAGTCTAAAAAACCGACCTCATGGCGGGGTTGAGGCGATCATCCATTTTCCTGAAGGAGGTAGCGGATGCGCGGGCGAATTTTGATTGTTGAAGATGAAGAAATACTGCGTGAAAGCTTGGTAGATTTTTTTCGCCAGGAAAATTATATCGCAGTCAGTGCGGATACCCTGTTTCACGCACGGAAAGAATTAGATCGACATGATTTTGATCTGATGATTCTGGATATGAAATTACCTGACGGCTCAGGCCTTGATCTGCTTTCAGAAATTTCTGACCCACAATCATTATTAGTTATCGTTGCCACAGCATTTCCAGAGGTCCAAACGGCGGTTAACGCTTTAAAACTTGGAGCTTATGATTATATCAACAAGCCATTTGACCTTGATGAACTGCAACTGATTGTTGAGAGAGCGATGGATACTCGACAATTACGTGGGGAAGTGAACTCTTTCAGACAGCGCGAAAAGCAGCGGAGTAAGCGATCCTGGACTCGTCTGGAAGGAGAATCCAATGCGCTGAGGAAAATCCGTCAAGAAATTATGTTAGTTGCAAAGGCAGACACAACGACAATTTTAATTCTTGGAGAAAGTGGTGTCGGGAAGGAATTAGTGGCAGAGGCCATCCATTATCAGAGTGCCCGGCGCGAAGGGCCTCTCCTTAAAATCAATTGTGCCGCATTACCGGCAACCTTGTTAGAAAATGAGCTTTTTGGTCACGAAAAGGGTGCATATACTGATGCCGATCGTCAGCAGAAAGGTCTTTTTGAGTTGGCCGATAAGGGGACCCTTTTTTTGGATGAAATCGCTGAAATGGAACCCGGACTTCAAGCTAAATTACTCCGGGTGCTCGAAGATATGACCGTGACTCGGATTGGAGGGCAGCACACGATTCATGTTGATGTGCGTATTGTTACGGCAACCAACCGGAACTTGCTGGATCGAATCAGCGCAGGATTATTTCGGGAAGACCTGTTTTATCGATTGAACGTTTTTCCCATCCATGTCCCCCCCTTGCGGGAGCATCCTGAGGATATCCCACTCCTGACCAACCTTTTTCTTAAGGAGTTTTTAATGCATAGCCCGGGTAAATACTGTGAATTTGCACCCGCTGCGCTGGAATGTCTGAAAAAACATCACTGGCCTGGCAACGTCAGAGAACTAAAAAATGTTATCGAACGGGTAACCCTGCTGCATGCGGGGGGGGGCAATTTTTCCGGAGGATTTAACTCTGGTTGGTTGTTGCTCTGAAGCAACAGTCATAAACAGTGAGATGGCGACACTTGCTGAGGTCGAAAAAAAACATATTTTAGCTGTATATAAACAATCAGGTCAGAATAAAACCTCTACCGCGGATATCCTGGGTATTAATCGTCTTACTCTCAGACGCAAATTGAAAGAGTATGACGTCCATTAATGATCTGCAAATTACTGAAAATATTTAGTCATTTCCAAAACATTCCGATCCCCTTCATGGAGGTATCTGACCCGGTCCATTAACTTGAAAATGATCTGGACTCCACGTCCCCCTTCAGCACTTTTGTGGGCTTTATGTTGAGCTAAGGCATCAATATCAAAACCCTGCCCCTGATCAAAAACCTTTATAGTCAGGTCTTGATCAGAGGCTGAGATGAGCACCCTGACATCTTTGTCTGGATCACAGTTATTGGCATGACAGATTGCATTTGCCAGCGCTTCGGTTAATACCAGATTAAGGTGGTAGGCCAGCTCCCGGCGGTTCCCCTGATACCCCTTCAGAGAATAGGCCATGCTCTCGCCGATCCGCCCGATCACCCCTAGATATTTGGTTTGATTTGGAACCGTTATGTCAACCTTTACCCGTCTTGACATTAGTTGCTTTCTGCAGAAGTTTAAGGACTAAGTTTAGGTACTGAATTAGAAGCTATCGAGGGCTTCCTCCGAATTGGCAAAAATTTCAAAAACCCGATGGAGACGGGTCAATTCAAACATTGAACGAACCTGAGGTTGAAGGCAGCAGAGTTTAAGGTTTCCTTCGCGGGCACTGGCATTTTTAAAACCTGAAACCAGAGCACCAAGGCCGGAAGAATCGATAAAACGAACCGCATTCAGGTCAATCACCAGATTGCATTTTCCCTCATCAAACAATTGCAACATCTGCTCTTTTAGGTCGCCACTGTTATGGGCGTCCATTCGTTCTTCTTCAACGGTCAGACTGACGATATCACCCTCTTCGGTCATTTTTAACTGCATCCAAATACTCCTTCTTTATAAGTGTAGTGATAAGATTTCCAGACTCTCTTCATTATACCTCATTTTCACTGTGGCGGTACTAAATCTATCAATCCCGATAATATTTTGCAATCCGTTAGCAAGTTATCAGCTGGCCAGATATTTATTCTAAAATCTTCATAGCAACCAGGGTAACATCATCTTCAAAGTGGCGCATTCCGGTGAAAATTCGCCCTTGAGTCATGATCTGGTCGATCAACTCTTTTGGACTCAAATCATCACAATCTTCAAGGACTTTACTGAGCCTCTCGATGCCGAAAAAGAGCTTATCTCTACTTTCAGCTTCAATGATTCCATCGGTATAAAGTAGCAGAATGTCTCCCGGTTCAAGGTCGGTCGCTTTTTGTTCAAAATCAATATCTTTTTTAATCCCGAAAATTAAACCCTCAGCATCCAGAATTTCGATTTGCCGTTTTTGTTTTCTCCACAGCAGGGGAGTATTGTGTCCGGCATTTGCGAAAATCAGTCGACGGTTTTTGGGGTTATATTGGAGATAGAACATCGTGACAAACAGTTCTGAACGGTCAAGGTCTTTGAGGAAGTATCCGTTAAGGGCCTGTAACATCTTGGCCGGTTGTTTGATATCTTGGATGCGCGCATGGATAAAGGTCCGTGTTTCAGCCATAATCAGTGCAGAACCAATGTTGTGTCCCGATACGTCAGCAATGATCAGGTCGGAGCATGAGTTGTCACGCTCAATATAATCGTAATAATCGCCTCCCACTTGGTGAGCCGGGACGCAGAGCCCTGCAATGGCAATCTTTCCTGAGGTGGGAAAGTTGGTTGGGAGAAGGTCTTTTTGAATATCTCTGGCAATTTGCATCTCCCGCTCTTGTTCACGACCCAGGAGCAGTTTTTGTAACTGTTGATCGTTACGCCAGGCGATCCCGACCTGACCCGCCAGGTTTTCAAACAGGGCAATAAATTCCTGGGTAAAAATCCCTTTTGCGGTTTTAGAAAAAGCGGAAAGAATGCCAATAGACTCCCCTTCAAAGATAATCGGCGTATGAGCGAGACAGGTAATTCCATCCCGTTTGATGTTTTCTGCCGATACTGGCTTCTCCACGGTATCAGCATCATTGACGACAGTGGTCGTACTGGTTAAAAATGTTTGACCAATATAGGTATCCATATTGAGATTACGCTCAAACTGACCAAAATGCTCCGTGGATGACCCGACCAGGCTTTTGACGATCAACGTCATCGATTCTGGTTCCAGAAAACGGATAACACAGAGATCAAATTTAAACTGTTGAGCCAGTAATTCAAGGATTCCGTCGAGAGTCTTCTGGAAGTCTGTTTCATTGGAAATAATTTGAGCGGCATCATACAGCACGCTCAATTGCTCCCGGCTGGACGCGTTACTGATGGTGACAGTACCAAAAATATCAAAGACATCTTCCATCTCACTGCCCCGCGCAGAGAGGTAATTTTCCAGAATGATACGTGCTGGTGCAGCGCCAACGTAACCAGCCAGGGTGCGTTCGGTAAAACTTTTCAGGTTTGGAATCTCGTGGTCGGAAAGTCCACCTTTGGCACTGATTTCCTGCTGACTTAAATATTCAGTTATGGCGTCTTGAGCGGCTTCTTCTCCAATGAACTTGGACATCAGCTCAACAAATTCCATGATAGTTGGTGCTTTACTGATCCGGGTTAATTTTTCCGGTTGGATTGATTGATCCAGATAGATGTCGACAAACGCTTCTGCTTGAAGTGCCTCAGATTTAGTTTGTTTAGCAAAAAAAGACAGGGTTAAATAAGCTGCCAGGTTGAAAAACATACTCCAGAGCAGAGAGTGGGTATACATATCAAATCCGCTCAGACCGAATAGCTCCAGAGGTTTCAGGAGAGTCATTCCATACGGGCCGCTGTTCAGGATTTCTGAGTTGAGCCAACCAGAGCGGACAAATGATGGAATGAGCAGGGTATAAAACCACAGGATGAAGCCAAAGCTGACCCCTGCAATGGCCGCTTTGCTATTGCCTCTTTTCCAGAAAAGACCCCCAATGATGGCTGGCGCAAATTGGGTGACTGCAGCAAAAGAGATCAGCCCCATATTAACCAGAGCGTAGGAATCGCCGATTGCCTTGAAATAGAAATAACCGATAAAAATAATCCCAAGAATCCCGAGTCGTTTGATATTGATCAAAAT
>JAUVCS010000223.1 GCA_030590745.1 Desulfuromusa sp. | reverse complement strand
GGGCGGGATATAATTGACGACTGGGCGTTGAAGATGCCGGTTATGGGAATTTTAATTCGTAAAGTTGCCGTAGCCAAGTTTGCCCGGACCATGGCAACAATGATTTCCAGTGGCGTACCGATTCTCGATGGTTTGGATATTGTCAGAAAGACCGCTGGTAACCGGACGGTAGAAAAAGCGGTTGCGAAAGTAAGATCCAGTATCAGTGAGGGAAAAACAATTGCTCAACCGTTGAAGGAGTCAGGTGTATTTCCAGCTATGGTCTGCCAGATGATCGAAGTTGGTGAGCAGGCAGGTGCCCTGGATACCATGCTCAGTAAAATTGCCGATTTTTATGATGATGAAGTGGATGATGCGGTTGGGAATTTAACCGCGATGATGGAACCGATACTGATGTTGTTTTTAGGGACAACAGTTGGCGGTCTGGTTATCGCGATGTACCTGCCAATCTTTAAGTTGGCTGGAACAGTTGGCGGTTAATGACCACTACCGGGACCTTGAAAAAACAGAGGATAAAAAACGATAACCGTAGTTTGACTTTGTACTTGATCAGTCGAACTGCGGTTATTACTTTTCTGCTGGGCGGGGCGGCAATTTTTTACCTCAAAGGGAGTGCAAATCGTACCCTTATCCAGCCGCTGTTTTTATTGATTGGGATTGCCTATGCTGAAGCTTTAATTTCAGCATTTGTCCTGAAAAAAATATCGAATACCGATCTCTTTTCCCAGCTGCAGATAGTCTGGGACCTGTTATTTGTCACGGTTTTAATCCTCCTTACCGGCGGGGTTGAGAGTGTTTTCTCTTTTGCTTATCTGTTGGTTATTGTCTCCGCCAGTTTTTTGTTATCACGCCGTCTAACCGTTTTATCTGCCGCATGTGCGGTCATCATGTTTGGCGGAATTCTCGATCTCCAATTTTTTAATTACCTGCATTCTTTCAATCTGTTCCGATCTGCCTCAGATGGAACTTTTTTTTATACACTCTTTGTTCATGGAGTTGCTTTTTTTCTAACTTCAATACTCAGTGGTACTCTTGCCGAACGCTGGAGGCAAAGTGAAGAACAGTTGCAGCGTAAAACTGTTGATTATGCTGAGCTGGAAAAGATGAACCGGACGATTTTGTCTCACATCAGTAGTGGACTTATGTTGATCAATTCAGGGGGGAGAATTCGCTCGTTCAACCGGGCCGCCTCATCTATTACTGACTTGTCTTTGCCGGATGTTTATGACCTGGATGCAGCAGAAATGTTTCCAGGTTTATCGATCGGTTCCTCAGCAGCGATAGCGTTAGCAAAACGGTCGGAAGGTTATTTTGTCAAAAAAAATGGCCAAAGACTGATTCTCGGTTATGCGACGACTTCAGCCAGAGGGAGTCAAGGGGAGGATCTTGGTATTTTGGTAACATTTCAGGATTTGACCCAGTTGAAAAAAGTTGAAGAAGACTTAAAAAGGACAGATCGTCTGGCTGCTGTCGGTCGTCTGGCTGCAGGAATGGCGCATGAAATTCGCAATCCACTTGCTTCGATCAGTGGTTCAGTTCAGCTGTTGATGGAGGCAGAGACCGCCCAGCCTGAGGATCTTCGATTGATGGGTATTGTGGTGAAAGAGGCCGAGCGTCTCAATGGATTATTAACGGATTTTCTTGTCTTTGCCAAGCCGAAGCAACCGGTGAAAAAATCTGTGAATGTTGCTTCTATTTTTGATCAATTAGTTGAAATGCTTATCGCTGATCCCCGTTTTGAGGGGATTGAAATATCCAAAAGATATCCTGCTGAATTAAACCTTGTATTGGATCAAGGTTTAATATTGCAGGTATTGTGGGATCTGGCTATCAATGCGACTGAGGCGATGCAGGGCAAAGGGCAATTAGTTTTCAGTGTTGAACAAAACAAAAGTCCAGCTATTATTGTTGAAGATAGTGGACCAGGTATTGATGATGAAATTAAAGGACGTATTTTTGAACCCTTCTTCTCGACAAAAGAACAGGGGACGGGGCTCGGCCTGGCATCTGTTTATTCAGTTGTTGAAGCGCATGGTGGAATGGTTACGGTTGAGAGGGGAACTTCTGGCGGCGCCAGGTTTTCACTCCTTTTTGTTCCGGGAGAAGGTTGAAAATGGCTACTGAAAACAGTGCATATAGAATCCTTGTTGTTGATGATGAAAATAGCTTACGTGAGATGCTGTCAATTTTGCTTCAGAGAGAAAAGTATCAAGTAGATCAGGCCGAAAATGGTGCTGTGGCTTTCGCACTGGTTCAGGAGAACCACTATGACCTGATCATTTCTGATATTCAAATGCCCAGGATGACCGGTATTGAGTTGTTACGTCAATTGCGTGGTCAGGGTAACGATGTCACCGTTATGATGATTACTGCATTCTCTTCGACTGAAGAGGCCGTTGAAGCGATGAAACTGGGTGCGTATGATTATATTACCAAGCCATTTAAAAATGATGAAATTCGGCTGGTCATCAAAAATGCCCTGGAGCGAGAGCATCTTCAGCAGGAAAATCGTCAACTGAAACAACAACTCGGGCAACGTTTCTCATTTCAGAATCTGGTGGGAAAAAGCTCGGCTATGTCCAAGTTGATTGCCTTGATGGAACGAATTGCACCGAGTCAGGCAAATGTCTTGATTACCGGGGAGAGTGGTACCGGAAAGGAATTGGTAGCTCAGGCTTTACATGTCAACAGCGACCGGAGAAAGCATCCATTTGTCCCAATTAACTGTGGCGCTATCCCTGAAAATTTGCTTGAAAGTGAACTGTTCGGGCATGAAAAAGGGGCATTTACCGGTGCCGACAAGCGCAAAAAAGGGTTATTTGAATCTGCCGATCATGGGACTCTTTTTTTGGATGAAATTGGTGAATTGCCCATGGCGATGCAGG
>JAUVCS010000093.1 GCA_030590745.1 Desulfuromusa sp. | reverse complement strand
AGATTTCTCTCGATCAGTCAGGGCACCGGTCGCCTCCAACAGGCGATCAGCAAGAGTGGACTTGCCGTGGTCAATGTGGGCTATAATTGAAAAATTACGGATATTTTTCTGGTTCATAAAATCTCAAATAAAGAAAGCTGTTTAAGTGCTGAAATAACCGCTATTTATAATCCCTATCCCGAGTGGAAGTAAAGCCAAAAGGTGGGATATTTCATCTCTCAGCCTATTGTGCTGCATTCAATACAGTTTTTCACGATAAGAAAGGGGAAGACTTTAACTCCGATCAATTCTGCTTTTTGTACATAAATTGCCACAATCGCACAAATTCAAACAATGTTTGTTAGTCTCTTGTTTATAATGAAGTCACTATGGTATAAGCGAGAAATGTTTATTGTATTGTCTATTTAGATGGGTCTAGGGAGAGCGTGTGGATCATTCTGATCGCATAAAAAAAGAACCGGTTGAAATCATCTGCCCCAGATGTCGCTACACTGAAATTATTTACCTGCCTATTGATAATTTCCCTAACTGCCCTGAATGTAAAATTCCTATGTTAATATCTGAACTTTTGGACGAAGGAAAATCGTATTAAGAATTATGTCCATTTACCCCGCCGAAAGAAAATCGGCTTAGCTTTCCTATTAATTGAATAAGGAGAAGAAACAATGAAACGTGTAAAAATTGTACTTGCTTGTCTGTTGGCTCTTTGTGTTGTCCTTCCCAGTTTTGTCAGTGCGAGTGCTCTGGATGAAATCCAGGAACGTGGTGTCCTGCGGGTTGGTATGGAACCAGGCTACATGCCTTTTGAAATGACCAATCAAAAAGGTGAGATCATCGGTTTCGACGTTGATATGGCTAAGGGCATCGCTAAGGCGATGGGAGTTAAGCTTGAGCTGGTCAATACCGCGTGGGATGGTATTATTCCTGCTCTGCTGACAAAAAAATATGACATGATCATGAGTGGCATGACCATAACTCAGGAAAGAAACCTCAAAATCAACTTTGCTCTCCCTTATATTGTTATTGGCCAGACGATCCTGATTAAAAAAGAGATTGCCGCTGATGTTCAGTATTACAGGGATCTCAACAACAAAAAGTACAAAGTTGGTTCCAAGCTTGGTACCACTGGTGAAAAAGCAACCAAGAGATTGATCCCGAATTGTACCTATATCTCTTTTGATACAGAAGCAGAGGGTATTACCGATCTGGTTAACGGAAAAATTGATGCCTTTGTCTATGACCTCCCCTACATGGAAATTGCTTACAAGCAAAAGAGTGAAGGAAAACTGGTTTACCTGAACAAACCATTCACTTATGAGCCTCTGGGCTGGGCTGTCCGTCGTGGTGATTTTGACTTCATTAACTGGTTGAACAACTACATGATCCAGATTAGAAGCGATGGCACCTATGACAAAATTTATGCTAAGTGGATCCAGAGCGATGCCTGGTTACAACAAATCCAGAAATAATTGATTTGTGCAACGGAGAATGCTGTAACCGGCATTCTCCGTTTTTTTATGACTTTTTTTAGATAGCTTTGATCTGATCCTTGAGCAGAGAAAGATATGGCAAAGTGAATAACTACCTTAAAAACTGGATGTGGAGATCATTAACAATCTTAATCATGTTAGGGATAGTCGCAGGTCTTTGGGTTGCCACAGAGAAAATGGACTATACCTGGCGCTGGAACCGAATCCCCCAATATTTTCTCTATCACGATGAAAATGTAAAAACGGTCCCTACCGATGGACATATCACTAAAATTGAAAAAAATGGCGGGACAACAACGGTAACGGTACGTGACCAGAATGAGGGTATCAGTACTTTTGATATTGATACTGATACGGCAAACGTGAGCATAGATGAATTTCTGATGGAGGGAGATTCGGTTGGCTCCACTAGAGAGTGGAGAGCCGGTCCATTAGCCGTCGGGCTTTGGGTCACCCTTTGGATCTCTGCTGTTGCCAGTGTCCTTGGGCTGATTATTGGAGTCATTACCGGACTATGCCGGGTTTCTCAAAATCTGACTCTGCGCCAGCTATCCATCACCTATATTGAGATCATTCGAGGAACACCGCTACTGGTTCAGCTTTTCATCTTCTATTTCTTTATCGGAACAGTTTTTAATATTGGCAGGATCCCTTGTGGTATCGGGGCGTTAGGTATTTTTGCCGGGGCCTATGTCGCTGAGATCATCCGTGCCGGTATCCAGTCAATTTCCAAAGGGCAGATGGAAGCGGCTCGTTCACTTGGCATGAATGTCCCCCAGGCGATGGTCTATATTATTTTACCCCAAGCGTTTAAGCGCACCCTGCCGCCATTGGCCGGTCAGTTTATCAGCCTGATTAAAGATTCATCGTTGGTTTCAGTTATAGCAATAACTGACCTGACTAAAAGTGGTCGTGAAGTTATCACCTCAACCTTTGCGGTATTTGAAATCTGGTTTATTGTAGCATTTCTCTACCTGATATTAACATTCAGTTTGTCGCAAGTAGTTGCCTGGATTGAGCGGAGGCTAGCAGTCAGTGATTAAAACAGTCGATTTAGAAAAAATATTTGTTGTTCGTGATCAGGAAGTGCGTGCCGTGGATGGTATTACAACCCACATCAAGTCGGGTGAGGTTGTCGTTGTTATTGGACCCTCTGGATCAGGAAAATCAACCTATCTGCGCTGTTTGAATGGTCTTGAAACCTTGACTGCCGGACACGTTCATATTGACGGGATCGATCTTGCCAACCGTAAAACCGACATGAATAAAGTGCGCCGTGAAGTAGGGATGGTGTTTCAGCAATTCAATTTATTCCCTCACAAAACGGTTCTTGAAAATCTGGTTTTGGCGCAGATGAAGGTACGCAAACGGAGTCGGAAAGAAGCCGAAATAAAAGGTCGAGCTCTCCTTGTAAAAGTTGGAATCCCGGAAAAAGAATCTAATTATCCGAGTCAACTTTCCGGTGGTCAGCAACAACGTGTTGCCATCGCCAGAGCACTGGCGATGGATCCAAAGGTGATGTTGTTTGACGAGCCCACCAGCGCCCTTGATCCGGAGATGGTTGGTGAAGTTCTCGAAGTCATGAAGCAACTGGCTCGTGAAGGGATGACCATGGTTGTGGTAACCCACGAGATGGGTTTTGCCCGTGAAGTTGCCGACCGCGTGCTGTTTATGGATTATGGGAAATTGGTTGAAGAAGGAACCCCAGAACATTTCTTTACCGAACCTAAAGAGGAACGTGCTAAATTGTTTCTCAGGCAAGTATTGTAAAAGATTCTCTTTCCCGGAACATTATAGGGCGCCGTAACGGCGCCCTTTTTTATGGTGATCTATGGATCAGCAAGACAAAACAACTCGGCCTAGCTTATTGCGTCAGGGAGCTGCTGCCGCCTGGCCGATCTGCCTGGGCTATTTTCCAATTGGTTTAGCTCTTGGGGTATTAGCCCAACAGGCAGGTCTCCCCTGGTGGGCCATGGCGATGATGTCAATCCTGGTCTTTGCCGGGAGCGCCCAATTTATTTGCGTTGCCATGCTTGCGGCAAAAGCCTCGATCCCCGCAATTATATTCACCACCCTGGTCGTCAATCTGCGCCATACCTTGATGAGCTCCGCCCTGGCCGTCTACCTTGCTGGCGTCAATCGCAAGTTTTTAACTGTTTTCTCCTACGGAATCACCGATGAAAGCTTTGCCGTTAACATGACCCATTTCAAAAATGGTCAATGGGATCGCTGGCGAGCATTGGTGGTTAACCACCTGTCCAATTCAGTCTGGATTCTGGCTACTGTAACCGGAACCCTGGTCGGACAATTTGTTCCGCAGGGAGCTTTTGGAATCGACTATGCTTTAACCGGGATGTTTATCTGTCTATTGGTTTTTCAGTTGCAGGGGCGAATATATATTCTTACCGGTCTTCTCGCCGCGTTGATTTCGGTGACATGGTACCTGCTGATTCCAGGCGATTCTTATATTGTTGGTGCATCAGTTTGCGCGGCAACCTTGGGTTATCTACTAAAGCGACGATATCGGAGCAGCAAATGACTTTCTCCGAATATCTGTTTTTGTTCGGTGGAATGGGTCTGGTGACGTATTTACCACGTGCCCTCCCGTTACTTTATCTGGCCCACAAACAGCTACCACAATGGTTGATTGACTGGCTCAGCCTGATTCCGGTTGCGGTTTTAAGTGCCTTATTGGCTCCTTCTTTATTCGCAGATGCTGCTGATCGTAGTTTCTCCCTGGGGAAAGCTGAGTTCATAGTAGCTATTCCAACATTGATTTTTGCTTTAAAAACCCGTAGCCTCGGCGGCACGGTGTTGGTCGGTATGTTACTTTACTGGCTGACCAGTTTTTTTATGTAGCTCTGATCTTCCGCTCAATCCTTCTCCATGAGGGAGAAGGTGGCCGAAGGTCGGATGAGGGGGCCACTTGGGATATTCTCAAGACAATGGCCAACATCAAACACTGCCCCTCTCCCTCATGGAGAGGGAAATATTTTTTTAACTTTGGAGAAAAAATGAAATTAACCGGAAAACAAGCACGCTATTTGCGTGGCTTAGGACATCACTTAAAACCAGTCGTCATGATCGGTAAAGACGAGATCAATGCAGCTATTATTGCGGCGACCGACGAAGCTTTAACGATCCACGAACTGATAAAAGTAAAACTGCAGGAGGGTTGTCTGGGAGATCGGAAAGATATTGCTGCAGAATTGGCGACAGCAACAGAAGCGAGTGTTGCCCAAATTCTGGGAAAAAATTTCCTGCTGTATCGAGAATCAGAAGACAAAAAGATCAAACTTCCAGCACCCAAATAACGACCATGTTCCATTTTGATCTCACTCAAGAACCATTGACAAATCGGGAACTGGAAGCAGAATTACAGACCCTCAAAGAATTGCGGACAGTTCAAATCAAATACTCCTGTATTTCAGATGTGCTGCACGCATTTATCTTTATCGGCCTCTATTACAGTCAGTTTCTTTCTGGATATGCGATTCTGGTTGCCGTTGTACTAAGTACGGTTATTGCGCTGGCTCTGGCCACAACCAGCCGAGACAAGCTGAAGTTATCTGACCAGATCGCTATCGGAGCCCTCTC
>JAUVCS010000267.1 GCA_030590745.1 Desulfuromusa sp. | reverse complement strand
TGGATGACGCCCTCTGGTTGCGCACCACCGAATATGGCGATGATAAGGACCGGGTTTTAATTAAATCTGACGGCAGTTATACTTATTTTGCTTCAGATGTTGCTTATCATATGGAAAAGTTTGACCGCGGTTTTAATCGGGTTATCGATGTCTGGGGGGCCGATCACCACGGTTATATCCCGCGGATGAAGGCAATGCTGGCCGGTTTGGGGCATCCCCCTGAAGATCTTGAGGTGCTGCTGATCCAGATGGTGAATTTACTGCGTGATGGCAAACCGTATATCATGGGAAAACGATCTGGTAACTTTATCACCTTAAAGGAAGTTATTGATGAAGTTGGCCGTGATGCCTGCCGTTTCTTTTTTCTGATGCGCCGTTGTGATAGCCAGCTTGATTTTGATCTGGAACTGGCCAAGCAGCAGAGTAGTGATAATCCTGTGTACTATGTTCAATATGCCCATGCGCGTATCTGCAGCATCAATCGTAATGCTATAGAGTCAGGGCTGGAACAACTGTCTGGATCGATTGATTATCAGCGTCTGGAATTGGCCGAAGAACTGGCGTTGGTAAAGCAGTTGGCCCGTTTTCCTGAGACGGTTGCTGGCGCTGCTCTCAGCTATGAACCGCACCGGATTATTTTCTACCTCCAGGATCTGGCGGCACAGTTTCATAGTTATTATAATCGACAACGAGTATTGGTTGATGACCCGGCAACCAGCCGGGCTCGACTGGCTCTGGTAAATGCAGTGCGAACTGTGTTGGCAAATGCTTTGCAATTGCTTGGTCTCTCAACTCCGGAACGGATGTAGAAAAAAGGGGATAAAATGATGGGCACGTCAAAGACAAGGACGCAGCGGCGGATGGAAAAGCGTCAGGCGGTTATTTTGTTGGTCTTGGTTCTGGTGGTTTCACTTGCCAGTTTCACCCTTGGGGTGATTGTCGGGCGCCGGGGGGGCGAGCGAGATATGGCACAAAAGATTCAACAGACGGAAAAGATTCTGGTTGCACAGACCCCTCCACCTGGCAGTGTGTCAACCCCGGCAATTGATATGTCACAACATCAGGCCACTGAACTGGTGGTTGCAGAACCAAAATTGAGTTTTTATGATGATCTGGCAAAAGAGTCCGCTCCCCTTGGAAGTGGTATTAATCTCGCTCCTGTGGAAAATCAAGAGACAACCAAGAGGATTAATCCTCCCATTGATTTACCGGATCAGCCGATTGTGCAAAAGACGACCGAGGATGATTCTGCTGTTGTGAAAACCGTAGCCGAGGAGAAACCCGCAAAAGTTGTTACTGAGGCAGCAGAAGCAAGGATGCCAGAGGTTGTTTCAGGTGGGACTCATGCGGTCCAGATTGGTTCTTTTGGTTCAGTTGGGGATGCTATCGCTTTGAAACAGAAAATGTTGGCAAAAGACTATCCGGCATTTGTGGCTGAAGCTGATCTCGGCAAGAAAGGGCTTTGGTATCGGGTCCGGATTGGCCCATATAAAGATTCCTCTATTGCCCAGGTGGCGCAGAAAATTCTTGAGGAGAAAGAGCAGATTAAAGGATTTGTTTCTCGTCAGTAGTCCTTGGGTAAAGCCGGTTTGAGGTAGTTTTTTCGCTTGACATTTCTAGGTTGGAAGTCTATTTTCCAGTGCTCATGTCGCGGGATGGAGCAGTCTGGTAGCTCGTCGGGCTCATAACCCGAAGGTCGGAGGTTCAAATCCTTCTCCCGCAACCAAAGCCGAATTCCTCCATTGGAGGTTCAAATATCTCGGCGGTGTAGCTCAGTTGGTTAGAGCATGCGGCTCATATCCGCAGTGTCCGGAGTTCGAATCTCTGCACCGCCACCATTTTTCAGCCTTTCCCGCTATCGGGGAGGGCTTTTTTTGTTTGTATCTCATGTCTTCCATAAAGTATTTTGTATATAATTCAAAAATGTTATTTGAAATTGGTGAGCATATCCATCTGGAACGCAACCAACGTAAAATATCCCAATCTAGTTCTGGCCGATCTATCGTGAGTATTCCAACCTGGGAATACGATGGGGAGTTAAGAAAGCAGGGTACTGGTGGTTGATGTGACGAAATCCATTCAGTGTG
>JAUVCS010000164.1 GCA_030590745.1 Desulfuromusa sp. | reverse complement strand
AAGAGCCTCCCAGTTCCCCTGGAGATCTGAAATCAGCAGCTCAATTCGACATTCGCTGGTTAATTTACGAATCTCTCTGATGAGATTGACAAACTGACTTGCGCCACCATCACTCAGATCATCACGGGTCACAGTGGTTATCACCGCATGGTTGAGTTCCAACTCGTAAATAGCTTTTGCCACCTTCCACGGTTCTTCTGGATCGGGTGGATCAAGTTGGCCACTGGCCACATTGCAGAAGCGACAATGACGACTGCAAATAGTCCCCAGAATCATAAAGGTTGCCGTCCCTTTACTCCAGCACTCCCCTTGATTAGGGCAAGCGGCACTGCGACAAACCGAATTAAGACCATTCAGACGATGATAACGATCAATCCGGGCATAACTTTCTCCCGCAGGAAATTTGACCTTAAGCCAGTCAGGCTTACGAATATGGTTTTCTTTCATCTTTCTGGATCCCGGTCTACTATTTAACGCAAGGTGAGCAAACAGAAGTATCCTTCTGTTTGTAAAACTTCTCGATCAAAAAACAACAAGGCCCGATTGCATTAAACAACCGAGCCTTGAAGATTAAACGTGAGACAACTGACTATTTATACTGGTTCAAAGTCAGACTTGCCAACTCCACAAAGCGGGCAGACCCAATCTTCTGGGATATCTTTAAAACTGGTTCCCGACTCGATACCGCTATCGGGATCTCCTTCAGCAGGGTCATAAATGTAACCACAGACAACACAGACATATTTTTCCATTTGAAGCCTCCTTGGTAAAAACTTGAGTTAAAAAATAGTGGGGTGAAACTTAACAGCTTTAATTGATTACTACAATACTTCTGGTAATATTTTTCAGCAAAAAAATCCCTCAATCGATCATTTTCATCAGCTCTTTAACAGTTTTTTCAATCCCTGCTGCCGCTTCACTTATGCTTCCGGCCAGCATATAAGCCGGAGAGGTGATGAGCTGGTTTTTCTGATCGACAACAAACTCTTTCACCGGGCAGGAAAGGTGGGTAGCACCCATCGATGAGACCGCGCCTGCCGTCTCTTCATCGGTACCGATTGTCAGCTGCGGGTCCAGGTTGTCTTCACCAAGAACTTTTGCCACCAGTGCCGGAGCAATACAGACAGCAGCCAGTGGTTTCTTTGCTGCAACAATCTCCCGAATCAATCTGGCAACGTCAGGCTGAACTCCACAATCCGGCCCCTTAAAAGCAAAGTCGCAGAGATTTTTTGCTGCACCGAAGCCACCGGGAATAAACAGTGCATCCAAATCAGCAGCCTTGACTGTGGCGATATCACTGATTTCACCCCGGGCAATCCGTGCCGATTCTTCCAGAACATTACGGCTGGCACCCTCAACCGCTTCACCGGTCAAGTGATTGATAACTGCCTGCTCCATATCGGGAGCCATCATCACGACTTCGGCCCCGGCACGATCAAGCGCCAACAAGGTGATAACCGCTTCATGAATTTCGCTACCATCATAGACACCACAGCCAGAAAGAATAACACCTACTTTTGCCATAAAAGCCTCCTGATCAATTATTGTCGTTATTGTTAATAAATGATATTCCAAGCATAGCAGAACAACTTAAGGTTGCACATTTATAACCTTAGTTAGTGTCTATACAGAAGCTCTGAATAAAGTAACAAAAGTTTCTGATTCAGAAACCAGTGCTCTGTATATCTTAAACATTCGCAAGATCGCGCTGGGATTTTGTGTATCAACAAGGCACGCTTTTCGCTGCATAGCCAGAGCTATACAGCGGAAATCGTAACGCAGTTGATGCGCAAAAGAACAAGCAAGATGCGAAGGTTTAAGGTGTACTGAGTACTAATTTCGTGGATAAAGAACGGCAATTCCATGGGCGATCTGGGTCCCTAATGCTTTGAGTCGGTGCGGCTCATTGGAATCCCAATAGACCGAATCACCAGGGTTCAAAACATAGGTCTCGGTCCCATGCATCAACTCTACCTGCCCCTCAAGAATGTAGAAAAATTCCTCTCCGGGATGACTTACCGGCTGTGCCTGATCGGTCTGAGCCGGATCAAATTCAACCAGAAAAGGTTCCATGTGTTTATGTTTTTTTCCATAAGCCAGAGAGTGATAAAAATAGGGTTGCGGGGCACCCCCATGACTGGGACGGCGGTTCATCCGTCCAGCATCATCAGCACGAACAACCAAACATTTCTGAGTATTATCCTCTTCCTCAAAAAAAGTTTGCAATGGTACCCTGAGAGCTTTTGCAATGCGCAGCAAAGTTGCTAATGGGGGAATAACCTGGTCGTTTTCAACTTGGGACAACAGCGGTTTGGATAATTCGGTCGATTGTGAAAGATCCTGCAGAGTCATCCGCTGTTTCTGCCGGAGTTCGCGAATCTTTTGACCGATCTGTAACTCCCTGACTTCAGATCTGAATTCGTTCATTGCGCTCCTCTCAGACGGAGATGAAACTAACTTTTAGCCTCCATTTGTTCAGTAGTCAAGTCTCTCATCAGGATTATGCTGTTGGACGCGGTTTTATTGACTATGGTAAGAGCTACTTGGTAGGTTTCAACCTGACTCAGTGAGTGAGCGGCGGAATTAAAGTGCAAGTGCTTGGATTGAATAAGAGTTCCAAATAATTTTAGCTGCACCAATAGGTTCAGCGGCAATTTTTTGGGACGCTTAGGCAATTCAATGACTTTGTGCTATCAACCGTCGATCCACTCATTGATTCAGGTTCAACCAAGAGGAGTATGAGATGACGGAGTCTGAGCAAAAAACAACTATCAAAGCGATCCTGTTTGACCTTGATGGCACTTTACTGCGAGCGAATATGCAGCAATTCATCCCCCAGTATATCCGCAGTCTGGCGGTATACTGTGCCGAGAAAGTCACATCCAAGAAGTTTGAAAAGGTGCTGCTTGCTATTATTCGTGACCTGATCAAAACCGCAGGGGATGGTTCTAAAACTAATGAAGAGAGGGTTTATGCCAGAATCCATCAGGAGCTATCAATTTCTGAGTCAATGATGCGTGACTGTCTGACCCAATTCAAACAGAATGACCTTGAAGAGTTGCGTGAGTGGATTCAACCGATCCCGTTGGCCAGGCAGATCGTAAAAGAGTGTCAGAAAAAGGGGATCCCTCTGGTACTGGCAACCAATCCGGTTTTCCCCAAGTTTATCATTCAAGCACGGATGCAATGGGCAGGGCTGGAAGAAGATTCATTCACCTGCCTGACCAGTTATGAAAACAGCTGTTATTGTAAACCGCATACAGGGTATTTTCAGACAATTGTCGACCGGCTTGGTGTTGCAGCAGAGAATTGCCTGATGGTTGGCAATGACCTTAATCACGACCTTGCAGCAGAGGCAATAGGGATCAAAACCTATCTCGTCGATACCTGGCTGGTTGACCGGGGTGATTCAGAATGGAACTGTGATTACCGTGGTGATCATGGTTCTCTGCAAAAGTTTTTGCAGGAGGAGTTGGGTTGAAGAAGCAAAATACTTACGCTTGATCCTTCTCCATGAGGGAGTAGGTGGCCACAGGCCGGATGAGGGGGGGGCTTGTAGATTTTCTTTTATAGGTATCAGCACTCCGGCAATAAGCATGCCCCCTCTCCCTCATGGAGAGGGGATCTATTCCGTATTATG
>JAUVCS010000061.1 GCA_030590745.1 Desulfuromusa sp. | reverse complement strand
CACGTTCAATATTGTCTTTGGGCATATTGGCTTGTTTTGCTTTATCCACCGCCAGCCTTAATCGTGCATTTGATTCAAGGTCGGCTCCGCCAATTCTTGCCGCAATGGTGATCTCTTTAATCACTTTTGTGAAAATTTTTCCACGTTTGGCATCTTGTGCCCCTTTGCGATGTTTGATATTGGCCCATTTGCTATGTCCAGACATCGATGTTGCTCCTTGATTTTAAAGAAGTAAAACGCCGGCAGTGCCGGCGTTTTATCGTTGATAATTGTTGTGAATTATATCAGATAGTTGAGATTTTTAATAATTAATAAGTTTCAGATTGTCCGTGACTCCGGAAACCCCTTCAACTCTATTGGCATCATCAAGAACTGCTTGACGTTCAATTTCGGTGTGAATATGTCCGGACAGGGTGACGTGGCAATCAACAACATCGATGTTAAACCAGATATCTTTGATTCGCTCATCATCAAGTCGGGCAATCTGGAGTTTTTTCTGAATGATCAAATCATTAATTTTAGTTTTACAGGTCTGCTTTCTTTCAATTAAATATGGATCATTGACCGCTTCGATAATTAATTTGACCGCCGTTTCATTGGACATTCTGATTGTATTAATGACCATGTCATAGCTGATCGGGTCGGTCCAGTCACGATCAAAATAGTACTTGATAAAGCCGGCTCGTTGCTGATCACTCCGGCGAACCAGATAATGGGCTAAGTCTGGGTCGATCCACTCACGTTGCGCCCAGCGTTCTACCCGCTCTTCAAAGGGGGCAATGATTCTAACTCGTAACGCACTGGTGACGCCAGCTAGCAAGTCCTGACCACCCCGGCCATAGATGACAACATTACCCCGTAGCGCCCGTTCCAGCACAATCAGTTGGATACGACTCATATTCAGTTCAATCTGACGATCCAGATGATCAACAAATGCCGGTGGCTTTTCATCAATCTGGTTTAAGGCATCCTGGGACAAGTCGTAGTCTTCCGCGGCATTTTTGATCACATCGCCATCGACCAAAGTGTAGCCAAGCTGTTCTGCAACCTGATGAACAATCGGGATGCCGCCACTACCCATTTCACGGGAAAAGGTGATAATTGACATAAAACTCTCTCCAATATTCAAAGCTTCTGGTTGGTCATCTCTGACCACTTGATTTTATACAGCGGTCGATAATGACATGAATCATCATTAAGCTCAAGCATTTATCAAGGTTTTAACCCTTGTCTTTGACTTGACTGGTGGCTATAATTTCGCTCCTTATTACTGAATAAAAGTGGATATTTTATGCTCACAAGTCAGACAGAAAAGCTCACTTTACAGCTGCGGCAACAGATTGATTCTACTGCAGGAATCACCTTTGCAAAGTTTATGGAGCAGGCTCTTTACCATCCTGAATACGGTTACTACACGGCCAAGCGGGATCGGATTGGTAAAAAAGGTGATTTCTTTACTTCATCCAGTGTCCACTCCTGTTTTGGACAGCTGATCGCTCGACAGTTAGAGCAAATGTGGCAACTTCTCGGTCGGGGGGATTTTGTCATTGTTGAGCAGGGGGCCGGGGAGGGACACTTGTGTCTGGATATTCTTGATGCTTTGGCAGAAACAGCCCCGGAATTCTATGCCTGCCTCGAGTACCGGTTGATAGAAATCAGCCTGGATAACCGCCAGAGACAGGAAAAACTATTACAACAGCATTTATCTGCCGGCTGCGTTGTCTGGAGTGAATTAGCAGATATGCAGGAGATCCAGGGCTGCTTTATCAGCAATGAGTTGCTCGATGCCTTTCCGGTTCACCTGATTGAAAAACATGCTGGAGAATTGCGGGAAATTTATGTCGTCAATAAAGATGGGCATTTTTGTGAAGAACTACGAGCCCTTTCTACTGATTCAATCAGGGACTATTTTCAGCTGGTCGATATTGAACCTGCCGAGGGGAACCGCTGTGAAGTTAATCTTACTGCCGGTGACTGGATCTCCCAGGTAGCAGGGGCTCTGCAGCGTGGTTTTGTCTTGACCATTGATTATGGTTATCTGGCCGAGGAGTTGTATGCTCCCTACCGTCATGCCGGAACACTCCTTTGTTACCATCAGCACCAGACCAATGAAGACCCCTATCAGCGAGTGGGGGGGCAGGATATCACCGCTCACATTGATTTTACTGCTTTACAGAAGATCGGGCAGCAACACAATTTGGAGACTCTCTATTTTGGGCAGCAATATCAATTCTTGATGGGTCTCGGGTTTCTGGAAATGTTGATTGAGCTGGAAAGTCGTGAGGCTGATCCGGTTAAAGCTCAGGCTTTGCGGATGAATTTAAAAACTCTGATCCTTCCGGAAGGGGGGATGGGGGAGAGTTTCAAGGTACTCATTCAGGGGAAAAACGTTGGTCGGCCTGAGCTTCTTTGTGGTAAACGGATCGGTGATATTCGACTGCCGACCAAAAATTAATATCGGAACTTGCAAAATGGTCGGGATAACCGTTATAGTTGACCGATACACTCATGAATATGAAGGAGAGACCCGATGAAAGAACGTGTTATAGAAGTTTTGGATCTGATTCGTCCTACTCTGCAGGCCGATGGCGGCGATGTTGAGCTGGTCGATATTTCGGAAGATGGAACCGTCAGTGTCCGTTTGACCGGTGCTTGTGGTTCCTGTCCAATGTCAACAATGACGTTGAAAATGGGAATTGAGCGAAACCTGATGGAGCAGATTCCTGAAGTGAAGGAAGTTGTTCAGGTTCGTTGATTAACCTCTGACAGAAGAACAGTTGCAGATAAAAAAGGCTCACAAATAAATTTTGTGAGCCTTTTTTATAGCGGGGTATGTTGCTTCGGTATTTCTGTACCGATAATACTTTTTTTTCTGACCGGCTACTTTGTTGCCAGATCCAGAACCCTGTTCAGCTTCAGAATATTGACAATCTCTTCCTTATCTTCAACGGAGATAGCTTCTTTGGGAATAAAAAAGAAAGAAGCTTCTTTGAGATAGAGGAGGAGCCCCGGGTTAACATCCCGGTAGCCGTAGAATGCCTCCCAGTTAAACTCAAAATCCATCCCCTGCTCAATTCCAGCTAGTTTATCCTGATCAAGGGTATAATCGATTGTCCCGGGAAAATGGGGTTTGGCCTTGATTTTTTTAACCGCCTTGTTGACCAGAAATTGCCGGGCAAAAACACAATAGAGACCAAAGGCGATCATACCAAAGGCAACCAGATTGTTGTCAAACAGGCCGAACAGGCCTGCCGCTCCGATAACCCACGAACCGGTGCCGTAGATGAAGCGGATCTTGAAGCGTTTGTCGGACATATAGTAGGCGTTATAAAAGGTGCGCCAGTCTTTTTCACTGAGGTCGTATTTAACCTTGATTGATTGACTCATAGCTGTGTGTCCCTAACAGATGATCATAAGGTGAATGAATTATTTACCTTATTGGCGGGGGTTGGTCAAATCTTTATCTGATTAGCACTAATCTTCAGCTTAGCCCTTCTCCATAAGGGAGAAGGTGCCCGGTAGGGCGGATGAGGGGGCTTTTTACCGCTGTTCAGCTTTTAATTCCCCCTCACCCTAGCCCTCTCCCCCAGGAGAGGGGAATATTTCTGAATTGGCAGAGGATTAGCACTAATCAGGAATCTTTATGCTGGTAGCGCGTTCGTATTCGGGGGACACGCAACTCTGTATATGTTCCTGGAAGACTATTTTTTCTGCAACAAATTACTAAGTTTCAACAAGATTCCCTGTTTGGTCATCAACGCTCCGTGGGGGCAGAGTTCCTGGCAACAGAAGCAGCGGATACACTGATCGTAGTCGATGATCAGGCGGTTATTTTCGATTTTCATCGCTTCCGGTGGACAGTGGGTGACACAGTCGTTACAGCGGACACAGAGATCGTGATCGGGGACGGGTCGGGCGGTCAGGGCGTGGCGAAGGTGATGTTTCAATGCCCCCTTGAGGCCGAAATTAACATCGGTCATTTTTGCCTGACGGAAGCCGGTGATTTTCAGTGTTTCCAATGGAACACCACAGAGTTCCAGCTGGTCAAGATCGGTGTAGGGGCGTTGGGTTGCAATTGCCTGCTGCTGTGTCCAGACTTGCTGAGGTTTCATCCCCACCAGTTCTGTCGCTACCGTATCAACTGCCTGCGGGTGGCTACCCGCTAATAACGCTCCAATCTCTACCGGATCGCCACTGCCGGGTCCTTCCCCTTCCATGCCGATCACTGCATCAACAATCGTCAATGCCGGTGCCAGGGCTTCACAGAGTTCCAGCAACATCAGGGCAAAAAAGGCTTTGTCGGTTCCCGCTTGCAGATGGAGTCGAGGTTTGCGTAAACCAACCACGGCACCAAACATATTTTTTACCCCGCAGGTGAGTCCCATCATCTGGTGAGTTTTCAGTTTTGGCAGATTGATGACGACATCGGCATCAAGAAGCTCCTGTGCGACCTCAAATTGTTGAAATTTCCCCCCTGCCGAGGAGATGGTGACCGATGTTTCAAACGGGACAAACGGGCAGTTGGTTTCTTCGGCAACCGCAAGAATTCCACTTTTCCTGGCGACACTTTCAGCACTGCCGATCCCGGGAGAATCACCGATAAAAACTTTCCCCCCCGCTTCCTGAACCAGCTTGATCACCGCCCGGACAATTTCGGGGTGAGTGGTGACCGCTTTATCGGGAGTTTTTCCGGAGAGTAGATTGGGTTTGAGCAGAACTTTTTGTCCCGATTTGACAAAGGCCGCCATTCCGCCGAGGGGTTCCAGAAGGTTCTGGAGTGCGATTAAGGTCGCTGCCGGGTCATAGCTGCTCAACTGTTGCAGGGAAACCCGGTGCTGTTCTGATTTTGGCACTGGAGGCAAGAAAAATCCTTTATCGTTCAGCTTTGAAATATTCTGGAGCGGTTTTGCTCGATCGACTCAACCACCCTTTTTCAGTGCTGCAATTGTCGCAGAAATGGATGCTTTGCGATAAATAAGAGCGGTGTGACCTATACCATCAAGTTCGATAGCTTCTCCCCAGGGAAGATGATTACTGGAATTCGGCAGAACCATATTATCCTTTTTGGTGTAGATATTGGTTAATTGCAGCTGCTCCGGAATGGGGGCACTATTTAACCGCTGGAGAAAATCGGAATTGGGGATCAACAGTTTACCCAATGGAGTGATGGCAAATGTGGCCAGTTTAGAACCATGATGGGGAGAACCGAGGCAGATCAGCTGATCCACTTTATCCGCTCCGCCGCGAAGCTGCACATAGTTGCGGGCAATCATTCCCCCCATAGAGTGACCAACCAGATGAACCTTGTTGACCCCCAGCTGGAGACGCAGTTCATCAATCCGCCGCGCCAATAATTCAGTCAAGGTCTCTTCGTTGTCCCAGCCAGTCAGGTTCATGGTGACGACATTTTTGTATCCCTGTTGCTGCAGTTGCCGTTTAAACCAGAGCCAGCAGCTTTGATTGACGAACAATCCATGCAGCAGCAAAATCGGTGTTTCTCCCCGTTGTACTGCCGGTTTGCTGCGAAAGAGTCCAACCGGGATAAGCATAATAGTAATCGAATTAAAAAAAACTTCCGGGATAGTGAGTGTTATAATCAGTTTCAAGTTTTTCCAGCTGAACCGGTTATTAACTGAATCGGAATGTGTATTTGAATAGTCATACCAGTAAATTATATAGCTGAGTAAAACCACCTTCAGGTTGAAAGCGGGTATCAACAGGATGATGATACACAAAAATAGCAGCAGGTTAGTGATCATGTCCTCTTCTCCAAAATAGCCAATAGCTGAATCTTTCTTTCTGCAGGATTGTTGACAACAATCAGCAATCCGCTCATGCTCATGTGGTGAAGTATGGCATGCTGTTGTGACATCGTCAATCGGGGGGATTCTGATATGGATGGGATTCTTGTGGAGAAATATTTAAACCGTTTTACAGACCATTTGACGGTGGAGCGTAATTTGTCTCCGCGGACGGTTGAAGCTTACCTGCGGGATCTGCAGCAGTTTCAGAATTTTTTGCAACCGCCGGGAAATTCTGTGCCAAAGATAGCCGGGTTGGAACAGGTTGATCTGCTGCTGTTGCGACAATATCTTGCCCAACTGCATAAGAG
>JAUVCS010000122.1 GCA_030590745.1 Desulfuromusa sp. | reverse complement strand
TTGAAAACCGTGGAAAGCTGCGGTATCTTCAGTCCGATAAAAGAGAAGTTACTCGTACCTGCGGAAGGATTATTTTATGAAAATTGCCATATTGGGGTTGGCTCAGACGGGCAAGAAAACCCTGTTCACTTTGCTCACTGGACGACCAGTTCCTGCCAACCGCAAACCGGGTGAGGCGATAGAAGGGATTGCCCCTATCCAGGACAGTCGGGTTGATGATCTGAAAAAACTTTATCAACCTGAAAAAACTACCTACGCCGAGAACCAGTTTGTCCTTTGTCCCGATATTACTGAAAGTAGCGGTACCACACGTCTCTGGATGGACCCGGCGCGGCGCTGTGATCTTCTCTGTTTACTGATTCGGGATTTTGACTCACCAGATATCTTCCATCCCTCTGGCTCTGTGGATCCGGCGCGTGATCGGGCGATGATTGAAACGGAACTGCTCCTAGCTGATATGCAACTGGTTGAAACACGTTTGCAGCGGATTGCCAAGGAAAAGAGGGGGGGACAAACCACGGAGCAGGTTCTGGAGGAAGAGATCCTGCAACGCTTTAACAGCGCTTTAGAGGAAGAAAAGTTCCTCAGCACTATCGACCTTGAACCCCACGAAGAAAAGCTGATCAACAGTCTTGATCTGGTCACCCGGACCCCGCTGCTGTTTGCCTATAATGTTTCTGAGGATGATATCGGTAAAGATTTTGGTTCTGGTGTATTTACTATCTCCTGTGCCATAGAGAGTGAGATTGCTACGATTGATGATGAGGAAGAGCGCCAGGAATTTATGGAAGAGATGGGGATCGCCCAGCCCAGCCTTGAGCGGATCAATGCGGCCCTTTATGATGCTCTGGGATTAATGAGTTTCTATACTTCCGGTGAGGATGAGTGCCGAGCGTGGACCATCCGTAAG
The DNA here is from genome assembly GCA_030590745.1 of Desulfuromusa sp. Lineage (GTDB taxonomy): Bacteria > Desulfobacterota > Desulfuromonadia > Desulfuromonadales > Geopsychrobacteraceae > Desulfuromusa. The sequence continues at coordinate 3,663 of JAUVCS010000122.1, read as the reverse complement.
GGTTCCAGTGCGCCGGTTGCCGGCGGTAAGATCCATAGCGATATCGAGCGTGGGTTTATCCGGGTTGAAGTGATGAAATTTGATGATCTGATGGCCGCCGGTTCCGAACCTGCGGTTAAGCAGGCGGGCAAGATGCAGTTGAATGGGAAGGACTATACTATTGAGGATGGGGATATCTGCCATTTCCTCTTTAATGTATAGGGACAGACCTCGTTTCAAACTACTGCAAAACAATCTGTTATGGAGTCAACGATGAGTCCTGAACTTATCTATAAAATTGGTATTGCGGTGGTGATTGGTATGGCTCTCTGCTGGTCATTTATTTTTGATAAAAAAAAGCCGCCGACCGGGAGAGAGTTTATAGCAAAGTTAATTGCCCGGGGGCTGTTCATTAGTTTTATCTATATTGTAATCGTCGGCTTTATCTACCTTGCCCTCGGTACGGGATATGGTTCCTGATTGGTTGTTTCTATACAGTGAAAGGCTCGCCACTGTTGCGCGAGCCTTCTATTTTTATAATTAATTTCCCTGATCACGGGAGGATCCGCCACCTTTGAGTGCCGAATTGATGGAAAACCTACTCAACTGCACTATGTCATCTTCGATAGGCATTCCTCCTTTCCTGTTATTTATATTCTATCACGGTTTTTCCTCCGGTCAACCTGAGGTCAGAACTTTACCAATCAGACAAATTTATACTGCTTGGGAGAATTCAGTTAATTTGTGTATAAAATGGATCTCTGGTTATGAATAAACGTTTTTTGAAATTGATCATTATGACTTCTGGTGGTGCTCTGTTGGGCGCATTGCTGGGGTATTTAGGGCAGTGTGCCGGTAGTACCTGAGGTGCTACCTCCAGTCCCTGGACAGGGACTCTTTTTGGCCTGCTGGTTGGTTTTGTCTTGGGTTGTGCCCCCGGTGAGCAGGACAAGTAGCTGATCTTCTTTTAATAGATGTCACGTGACATCTGAAAAAAATCTGTTAATCTTGGTAGTAAGAGTCCTACCTACTGTAATATTTTTCTTTTGTTCTGATAACAAGGAGTAAAACCATGGCAGAAAATAATCAACAGAATAATGATCAGGATGATGTCAGTCTGTACGAAAAAATTGTTTCACAAACTGAAGAATTGATGACGAGCGGTCGTAAATCCCTGGATGAAGCACTCAAAAGGGCAGGGGATGAATTGTCCTCAGCGGGGAACTTTACTCGTGAACAGTCTGAGAAAGTATCAGCTTTTATAAAACGTGACATCCAACATATTGCTGACAGTAGCAGCAAGGGTAAAACCAATGTTAAAGAGGCCGTTAACCCACAACGGCTGAGCGTTGGTGCCAAAAGTATTTTCTCCAAAATTTTGTCAAATACAGCTGAAACTTTGAATGACTGGGCTAAAAAATCAGAACAAACTTTAGAATTTAAAACCGGTGAAATCACCAGCCCCGGATCGCTGACCTGTAAAAGCTGCGATGAAGTCATCCATATGAAGAAAACTGCAAAAATTCCCCCTTGTCCAAAATGTCACAAGACGCTTTACCGTAAGTCATATTAGCATTATTGCGGTTGAAAAGAGGTTGTCGCTGTAGAAAGTTTTCTTGTTTCACTGTCGGTTTTTCTATATATTCCTCTGGTTCACTGATTTTGCTATAGAGGAGTATTTGTATGGGTCTGTTCAGTCGATTTTTTAAGAATGAGGATAAGGAAAATCTTGGCTCGTCACCACCAGAGGTATTACCGTTAAGGAACGATCCTTGTTGGTGTGATAGTGGTCTCAAGTATAAAAAATGTCATCTGGAGCAAGATCAGCTTTATCTGGAAAAACAACGGCAAAAAGAGTTGGCGGCAAGAAAAGCCTGCAGTCCGGTCTTTGGCTGAGGCCCACGGCGTTAAGACCCGGTTCGGGTTTTACCTTTTGAGTATCCAAATTTTGGTAATATCATTTTACTGGGGACGGAAAATAATTCTGTCCCCATCCTACTTTTATCCACTTGATCCTGCAGGCAACCTATGTCTCTGACTTTACCAGCCATTGCACTTATTTGCGGTTTAATTCTGCTGGTCTGGAGTGCTGACCGTTTCATTGCCGGGGCCGCTGCAACAGCCCGATATGCTGGAATGCCACCTTTATTGATCGGCATGGTGGTGATCGGCTTTGGAACCTCTGCTCCGGAAATGGTTGTTTCTGCAATTTCTGCGGCTGAGGGGAATCCCGGTCTGGCGTTGGGGAACGCCTACGGTTCAAATATTGCCAATATTGCCCTGATTCTGGGGTTGACAGCTCTGATCAGTCCGATAACGGTAAGATCTAGTGTATTGCGTAAGGAATTGCCGATTTTATTCGGGGTGACCCTTCTCGGGTCTGCTCTTCTGTTTGATCTTTATCTCAGCCGTTCCGATGCCTGGATGCTGTTATTTGTTTTTGTAGTTATCATGGGTTGGTCAATCTGGTTGGGTCTCAAGCACCGGCAGGACAGTTTGGGCAGTAACGTTGATGATATGCTGATTGAGCATCCAATGACGCGTAGAGCAGCATTGATCTGGCTGCTGGTGGGAATGACTCTTTTAGTTGTCAGTTCGAGAATTCTCGTCTGGGGGGCGGTTGAGATTGCCCGGGGTTTTGGGGTCAGTGATCTGATAATCGGATTGACCGTTGTTGCAATCGGGACGTCTCTCCCTGAATTAGCCTCTTCTCTGGCAGCGATCCGTAAGGGGGAACATGATCTGGCCATTGGTAATGTTATTGGCTCTAATTTATTTAATACCCTGGCAGTTGTGGGAATCGCTGGTGCCATCAGTCCGTTAGCGGTTGATCGGGAAGTTCTCTATCGTGATTGTTTGCTTATGGGTCTGCTGACTTTAGCCCTGTTTCTGCTTCGAGTTGGTCCGAATGGACAAAAACAGATTTCGCGGGTGGAGGGTCTTCTTCTGCTGACGATTTACCTGGGTTATTCTGCCTATCTTATTTCTAAAATTTTCGGTGTTCTCTGAAACTTTTTGGCTGTCGGTAAGTATTTCCAGAAGACCGATTTACTTTTTGTACGGTGTGAAACCCACCCCTCTATATGATTAATCCATAAAACTAATCCACAGCTTGACATCGCAATCAAAGAATATTATTCTCTATTTATGGATCAGAAAAGAATAATTGACGACATAGACCATAAGATACTTACGATACTTCAGAATAAATCGCGAATTCCAAATGTTGAAGTTGCCCGTCAGGTTGGTATGGCCCCTTCAGCAGTGTTGGAAAGAATCCGCAAACTTGAAGATCGGGGGATTATTGAGGGTTATGAAGTTCGTTTAAATCCACAACCTTTCAATCAGGGTTTGATGGCTTTTGTCCAGGTATTTGTCCAATCGTCCTGTCATGCTGATCTTGCTGTCCAACTATCTACAGTGACCGGGGTTCAGGATGTCCATCAGGTTGCCGGGGATGATGGTTACTTGCTTAAATTACGAGTTGCCGATAATCGGGAGTTAGGGCGAGTCATTGCCGAGGAAATCTGTCCTTTGCCGGGAGTCCAGCAGACCCGAACCAGCATTGTTTTAAATACAATTAAAGAGACCCGAAAAATAGATCTAAATCGTTTTTTATCCTAAATTTCAGGAGCTATATCATGCCAATGTCACAGAGTTTTAAAGATCGTCTTTTCCCGATCA
>JAUVCS010000231.1 GCA_030590745.1 Desulfuromusa sp. | reverse complement strand
TCTTTCGCTTTGTATTCGTTGCCTCGAACCAATTCAACCAACAGGTGACCAGAAACTGCATCACGAACCACTGAATCAATGATGTCATCGAGACGGCTTAGAGCTCCCCGTTCACTGGCAACTGTTTTGAGAAACAGCAGGGGATCAGTAATCCGCCAGCGGGCGGTGGTATCGACCCAGATAAATTTCTTGTCTTTGGTTGGAATCTGGTTTGGGTCACCATCCCATTTAAGAATCCTCTTTTCAAAACGGGTCACATCTTGAATAAAAGGGAGTTTAAAATGGAGTCCCGGATAAGATACCGATCCAACCGGCTTACCAAACTGGGTTACAATGGCCTGCTCGGCCTCATTAACAACATAAAAACCACCCTGAGCTATCAGGATCGTAACAATAACAACAATCAGAATAATTCCATTTTTCATTTGACGGCTCCTTCCATGCTTTTACGTAAAGGAAGTAGCGGTAACAACCCGTTCGTACTTTTATCCATAATATAGATTTCATCTAGATTTGGCAGAACCTGTTCCAATGTTTCAATCTGAATCCGCCGCCGCGTTACAGTTGGAGCTTTTTTATATTCTGCCAGCAGAGCAGTAAACCGGTTGGTCTCACCACGCGCCTTGTTGATCCGTTCAACAGCGTAGCCCTGAGCTTCTTGTAGATTCCGCTTTGCTTCTCCACGCGCTTTTGGAACTTCGCGGTTATACTGTTCGCGGGCCTGGAAGATCAGACTCTCTTTCTGTTGTTCTGCTTCGTTAACTTCGTTAAATGCGTCTTTGACCGCTTCTGGCGGGTTAACATCCTGGAATTTAACCGTTACAATCCGTATCCCGATATCGTACTGTTTTAGAGTTGCCTGAAGAGATTGATGAATTTTATCAGCCAACGCCGCCCGGTCGGTTGTCAAAACCTGGGTGACATCTGCGTCACCGATAGTTTTACGCACCATCGCTTCGGCAATATCACGGATGGTTCCGATTGGATCTTTAATCCTGAAAATATATTTGAATGGATCGGCAACCTGGAATTGAACAATCCATTCTACATCACTGACATTTAAGTCACCGGTCAAAGTCAGAGATTCCTCTTCCAGACCCTGTTTATTATAGGTTGTCCGTATTCCAGGGGTGACAGTTCGATAGCCAAATTCTTCTTTTAATACTCGTCCGGTTGGTACCAGATAGACCTGTTCGACACCGAAGGGAATTTTAAAGTGTAACCCGGAATTGGAGAACTTGGAGAACTTACCGAAGCGTAAAACCACTCCTGTTTCTTCCGTATCCACTTTGTACATACTACTTGATCCACCAACCACCGCAGCAATGATCGCTATGACAACCAGCAGCGTAAGTAGCCCTCTTTTTGGGTTGAGCTGGAGCTTCTTTTTGACCTGATTAGCAATTTCGATAACCTTCTTTTCCAGGTCTTCCCCGGATGGGCCTTGTCCCCAATCCTGCATCAATTACCTACTTTCTATTATGGTTAGTTTTGAGTGTTGTTGCAGCTTGAACCTTTACTTATAACAGATTTTCTCCGCCAGCGGTTATTTGTTCTGCTTTTTTTGTTTAAAACCACCAAAGTTTCAATTTATTGTCAGGTTGGCAGATTTGCCCCTGACAGGATATACTCGAACTTACATAAAAAATCGAAAAAGGAGAATAATATGAAAGTTATCGTTGATCTGTGTGTGGTCCCTCTAGGGGTTGGTGTATCGGTGTCCAAATATATCGCCCTCTGTCAGCAAATTCTCGAAGATGCTGGACTAAAAATTCGCTTACATGCTTACGGAACCAACATTGAGGGAGAATATGATCAGGTTTTTGCTGCAATCAGAAGTTGCCATGAACAGATACATGCTGCCGGGGCACCACGCATCAGTACCACAATCAAGCTGGGAAGCCGGGTTGATCGGTTGCAGACAATGGATGATAAATTGAAAAGTGTCGAGGAAAAGCTCGCTGAATAGTTATCTGTGATGACATGGAGCGACCGGTTATTATCATTTTGTTTAGTGAAATTATTTACAAGTGTGGCTGTTGTTCTGGTCTACCCTGTCCACCAGCGATAAACGAATGTACCAATCGCTCCGAACACAACGATTTCCAGAATAAACAGCCAGAGGACAAATTTCTTCTTGTCTTTTTTTCCTCGAAGTTTTTCTGGCAGTAGCCCGTTGAAATCCTCAGACATATTATTCCAGGCTTCCTTGAAAACACTCTCTTTTTGTGGTTTTTTCTTTACCATACTGATAATCCAATTTATTTAATTGCGGTGAATCAAGAAAAGGTGAATTGAGATTTTAACTTAGAGAACCTGTGGCAAGAAAGGCAAGATATTTCTCAGAGGTTAATAAATTGTGGACAAAACCCTCCCCCTTATCCCTCTGACAAAGCACCAAAAATTCTTGCCTTTCAACATCGGTGGTGCTAATCATATCCCCCTTAGGTCAAGAGATAACCATGTCGGGGCGTAGCGCAGCTTGGTAGCGCACCTCGTTCGGGACGAGGGGGTCGGAAGTTCAAATCTTCTCGCCCCGACCATAATTTCAAGCACTTGGAGTATTGATCTCCGGGTGCTTTTTTTGCTGGATAGAACAGTTTATGGAAATTGAAATCTGGCAGTATTTTGCTGTCTTTATTCTGATCGGTTTTGCCGGTTTTATTGATTCTATTGCCGGTGGTGGTGGGCTGATCTCGGTCCCCACTTATCTTGCCCTGGGAATGCCGGTTGAACTGATTCTGGGAACCAACAAGTGTGTCAGTTCTTCGG
>JAUVCS010000174.1 GCA_030590745.1 Desulfuromusa sp. | reverse complement strand
GTAATCCCCGTATAGAGAGAATCGTCCGAACAGAGAATCATATAAACCTGCCAATTCATAGCGCTACCCTGTGACCTGATTGAGATGATAATAACTGATCCACTTTTTTCCTGAACAGGGCATAATAAGACCATGTCTTTTCATCCCTACATTGCTTTCAGCAAGTCGAATCTGCGGCAAACTCGGTTACTGATCATCGGCCATTGCTGCTGGAGCTTTGCTATTTTTGGACTCAGCCAGACCGGCAGTGTGATGGTAGAGAACTCCCTCTACTGGTCAGCCGGCTTTATGATTCTACAACTCTATATTGCGGCACAGCTGCTATTACCAGCCTTACTGCTGGAAGAAGAAAAACGCTCCCGGAGTTTTTATCTCTTTTGGGGGGGCATCTTACTCCTGTGCGTCTGGTTGATCAACCAACTCCCCACCCTGACCTGGCAACAGCCTCTAGCTGCACTCAAATCGGGGCTGCTGATGCTGATTGCAACCCTCATCGGCGCCGCTCTGGCAAGATATGTTCATCGTCTGTGGGAAATTATCCCGATTGGTATCGCAATGACGCTGGCAGACCTTGCCAGCTGGATGTTTGGTCCAACCGCCAGCTTCACCAAACAGCTGCAACAATACTATCAGGACCCGGTGGGAGCGCCGCCATTGATCGATATGGTGCTGGTTAAACTTGCAGTTCCCGGTTCCAGCAACTTGCTCCCGGTCTTTGGCCTTTCTGACTGGATTATGGTGGTCTTCTTTGTCATTGTTGCCAGCCGATTTGGCATTAATGATAATCTGATTGGAGCTTCCGGGAAAACTCTTGCCCGGCAGAAAAAATTTGGCCGGTACCTGCCGGTCTCGGCTGTCGCACTGTTTTTCGCGATCTCTCTGGCACAAATCAGTGGACTCTTTATTCCGGCATTACCGCTGATTGCCCTGACTATGTTCCTCTGGTACGCTACCCGCCGGGTCTGGTTACAATGCCGGAAATCGTCCAATCCTCTTTCTCCATAAACAATGGATAGTCCCAAACCATGGCAGAACAGCACAGCAATGATCCACTCCACGGCATCACTCTTGAAACTATCGTCACCAGCCTGGTCGATTATTATGACTGGGACGAGTTGGGACAGCTGATCAAGATCAATTGCTTCAACAGCAACCCTTCGGTGAAATCGAGTCTTAAATTTCTACGCCGGAACCCCTGGGCAAGAAAGCAGGTTGAAGATCTTTATCGAGCCATCAACAAAAGTGACTGATAAGCCGATTTGATATCGATATTCCGATTTTTTCCTCCAACATTTACTATTAATTTCAAGCAGTTGATTGAAGGACTTGACAGCCCCATAAAAGCCAACTAAATTGCGCCCCAACAGCGGAATAATTGAAGATTGTACTTTGGCTGCAACCATACTTCCAAGAGGATTTACCAATGATCGAACCGTTTAAAATGGCCTATACGGCTGTCGGTGGACTTGGAGTTTTTATCCTTGGGATGAAGTATCTCTCCGATAGCTTGCAGATGCTCTCTGGGGGGTTGATCCGTAAAGCTATTTCTTCGGTTACCACCAACCGCTTTCTGGCGGTTCTGGTCGGTCTGTTTGTCACCACCTTCGTCCAATCCTCATCTATCACCACGGTTATGGTCGTCGGGTTCACCAATGCCGGACTGATGCAACTGACACAGGCTATCGGGGTTATCCTGGGAGCCAACATCGGAACCACCATCACCGGCTGGATTTTGGCGGTTAAAGTTGGGAAATACGGTCTGCTCCTGATTGCCCTCGGTATTTTCCCGATGCTCTTTTCTAAACATGAGCGGTTCTCTGCAGGCTCTAGAGTTCTGGTGGCTCTGGGACTGATTTTCTTTGGCCTTGAGATTATGAGCGGGGCTTTCAAACCACTTCGCAGCGACGAAGCCTTTATGAATCTGATGCTCTCCCTTGATGCCCAGTCACTGCTGAGTATTCTTGGTTGCGTTGCCATCGGTTGTCTGATGACAATGATCATCCAGAGCAGTTCGGCAATGCTCGGCATCACAATTGCCCTTGCAACCACCGGAGCCATCCCCCTCTATACCGCAGTCGCTCTGGTTATGGGGGAAAATATCGGCACCACGATTACTGCCCAGTTTGCTGCAATCGGTGGAGGTACCGACTCCCGGCGGGCGGCAATGGCACACAGTATTTTCAACGTACTGGGAGTTGTGATTATCATCTCGTTATTCTCTCCCTACGTCCAGATGGTTGAAAAGTTTGTTCCCGGAGCCTCCAGTTTCGCCGACACAACCGGGAGCTTTCCCTATATTGCCGCTCATATTGCCATGGCACACACCTTTTTCAATGTCACTGCCACCCTGGTTATGTTGCCATTTCTCAATCACCTGGCGAGGCTTGTCATCCGGATCGTGCCGGAAAAGCAGGGGAGTGGTAAAGGGTCATTCAAATATATCGGTGCTCCCGGAACAATGCCGGTTGCGATGGGGATCCCATTAATTTTTGAGGAACTGAAGCGAATGCAGAAGCTGGTGCACAAAGCACTGCGCCACTCGGGAAGTTTTATGCAACGTGATCTGAAAGGGCGCGAACGTTTCTACCGTAAGGTGATGACACTTGAAGATGAAACAGATGTTATTCAGCATGAAATTACCACCTTCACTGTCACCTTGATGCAAGCGGGAAATGCCAGCAACCGGCACTCAGACCGAGCCTATAGCTTTATTCGGGCCGCCGATGAACTTGAATCAATTGCTGATTATGCCGCTTCCCTCTGTTCATATATGAAACGGCTGGATAAATATGAACTTGATTATAGTGAAGATGGCTGGGATGATCTGATCAGTTACCATCATGAAATACTCGCATTCTTTACCTTGGTCTGTCAGTCTTTCAACAATGAGGACGCAAGCAGTACCAAGAAGGTCTATGATGAAGCCAGCCGTCTCAATGACCAGGCAGATATTATGCGCAAGACCCACCTGGGTCGGATGAAAGAGGGAACCTGTGGTGCCCTCCCCGCTTTGACTTTCAGTGATATGGCAGTCGCCATGCGGCGGATTAAAAACCACACGGTCAATCTTCATGAAGCTATTTTTTCTGACACCTCATTAGGAGCTTAAATTTCATCCCCAAAAAAGACAGGTTTCGATGAGTCATTCAGCAGCAGCAAATTCATCTTTCCCGGCAAAAACAGCTGGTCAATGCTGCGGGCACCTGATCTGGAGAATGGCTTTTTTGTTGAGCCTGTCACTTTTATTATCATCCTGTGCCCCCCCGCAACAAAAGCCTTTTGATCTGGGTTCCTGGAACCAGGTAAAAATTGAACAACTGCAGGACAAAGCCGGAAAGATTCCCGCTCCCGGGGAAAAGGTTGCTCTCATTTCGGCGGCTTTTCTGCAGACCCCATACCTTGCCAATACCTTGATCGGCACCGCTGACACAGCTGAAATATTTGCCCTGCGCC
>JAUVCS010000274.1 GCA_030590745.1 Desulfuromusa sp. | reverse complement strand
GGAAAGGTTATGCTTTTCACAAAAGAGGGTCACGTTCTCTTTTGATTTGTTGGAAAATTGAGTTTCCAGCGATGGGACAAAGCGAACCCCGGGAAGGGCGCGATCAATCTTGCGAAAAGTTTCATAGGCGGTCGCGGGAACATTGCCAATGAGAATCTCTATCTTTTTTTTCTTCACCTCTTTGATAAAACGATCAGCATCGTTTCCCCAATGGTAGGTGACGGTTTCTATTTTATCCGGCCAGCCCTTGAAATTGGATGAATGAAAGAATTGCAGGACGTAGTCCATATACAGCAGGCCAATTTTTGGTAATTTCATAGTTGTTCCCTTGGTTATCTTTTATTAGCAGTTTTGCGATCGATTAACTCAATAATTTTTTCAATTTTTTTATCGTTGAAATTCAGACCAAGTTCTTCCTGGTCCGGCGTTGCAAAAGCAGGGATACCATTCACTTCCAGCACGATATGCTCTTCCCTCTCCCGGTCATAAATAATATCAACCCCGGCAATATCGAGCCTGACTGCAGCGGCCGCCCTTACGGCAAGGTCAGCTAATTGATCGGTCATATCACGCAGGAAAATACTTCCTCCAGAGGTCACATTTGTGCGCCAGTCCCCTTTTTTAGCGCGGCGACCGTAACAGCTAATTGCTTCACCGTCAACAACATCAATACGGAAATCGGTACCGTCGTAATCGACGAATTTTTCTATATAAAAAAAGCGAATATCCAGCTGATTTAAGAAGGGCATGATTTTGTTGAGATCATTTTCAGATTCAATCAGCACCATCCCGATGCCGCCCCAGCCATCGACCGGCTTGTACACAACCTTAGAATCCCACTTGTTGACCGCTTCTCTGAGTTTTTCTGATTCATCCCGATGACAGAGATAAAAATCGGTTCTGGGGATATTGGCCACCCTGAGGGCAATATCGGTCTTCATCTTGTCTTCAGAAATAGAAAAACCCTTAAAACTGTTGATGATCGGGATGTGGAGATCAAGGAGCTCATAGAGATAGATCTGGTAAAGGCTTTGTCCCCCGGCATTATAGGAGAAAAACAGATCCAGATTGTCCACCTGTACGCCGTTACAAAAAATCCCATCGGTGTGAGCATCTGCATAGCGAAGGTTCAGGTCGGTAATTGTTTCAATTCCTCGTTCCTTAAGTCCGGCAACTAATTTTTCTTCAATGATGTCACCGCCACAGTTCTGATATATCCATGTCCCTACCGTTCGGTTACTCATGGTTCAGTCCTCCTTGACAAGGTATCCATTATATTGATGAAACATAAAGAGATCGGTGACTAATGAAATGCGCTCGGTAAAACTTTTTTTCGAGGCTCGTTCGTGAATCGTATGATCTCCATCACCAAATGGGCCAAATCCATCCAAGGTTACAACTCCGGCACTGGCGGTGATATTTGCATCACTTCCACCGCCGCGAGATTCAGTTAATACCGGTGTCTTGGAAATGGATCTGATTTTTTCGACAAAAGCAGCCTGTTTCGTGTTGGGTTCCATAACGTCTCGCTGGAGGCGACCGGACAGCCGGGCAGAGGTTCCCGGAACCGTTGTCTCCTCTACAATTTTATCCAGTCCGGCCAGCAGACGTTCCCTTTCCGGCCCGGAGGTGAAGCGCATTTCTACAACCAGTGACGCTGCTGGAGAGATGGTGTTGGCACCGATACCCCCCTGAATTTTTCCAACGTTGACGGTTGAGCCTTTATCCAGATCGGTCATGGCAACCAGTTTCTGTAATTTATGTGCAGCCTCAAGGTTGGCATCGCTCCCGTCACGATAGTTATTTCCTGCGTGAGCTGCTTGTCCGGTTATGTCAATCGTCCAGGTGCCGACCCCTTTTCGGCCG
>JAUVCS010000068.1 GCA_030590745.1 Desulfuromusa sp. | reverse complement strand
CTCCAAGGTTCCGATCAAATCATTGATATCAGCGATCCCCTCATCCCGGCAGAACTCTTCCAGACCGGCAATGATTGTTGCCATCGCATGCGGATCGACAAAATTAGCGGTTCCTACCTGTACTGCTTGAGCTCCAACAATCAAAAACTCCAGGGCATCCATGGCGCGGGAAATACCGCCAATACCAATCACCGGAATCTGTACCGCCTGGACCACTTGATGCACCAGCCTCACGGCAATCGGTCTGATGGCCGGCCCCGACAAACCACCGATAGTATTTGCCAGACGCGGTTTGCGGGTTTTAACATCAACTGCCATTCCGGTCAGAGTATTAATCAAACTCAGGACATCCGCCCCGGCATCTTCCGCTGCCCGGGCAGTGATCTGAATATCAGTCACGTTGGGAGTCAACTTAACAATCAATGGCTTGCTGGTCCGTTTTCGGACTAGGGAGATGACCGCAGCAGCCGCTTTGGGATCGGTCCCAAAAACGATCCCCCCATGTTTGACATTGGGGCAGGAAATATTCATCTCCAGAGCAGCGACATTTGGCACATCATCTAAACGGGCAGCAACCTCACCATATTCATCCTGGGTATTGCCAAAAAAATTGACAATGATCGGCGCATCAAATTGCTCAAGAAACGGCATTTTATCCCGAATAAAGGCATCCACACCAACATTCTGCAAACCGATAGCATTGAGCATTCCACTGACGGTCTCACAGGTACGAGGGGTGTTGTTCCCCGCTTTTGGCTTGAGGGAAAGCCCCTTGGTCACAATTGCCCCAAGCTGGTTTAAATCAATGTAGGGAGCATATTCCTGACCATAACCAAAGGTCCCGGATGCCGGCATCACTGGATTCTTAAATTTTATTCCGGCTATCTCTACAGCCAGATTCGGCTGCAAAATTTTATTTTCAGGGTTCATCATTTGCAGCCTCCACTGTTGATTGTCTTGACCTCAGGTTTACTCCAATCAAGCTTCTCAGCCGCAAAAACAGGGCCACTGGTACAAGTGCAGAGATAGCGAGGATCACTCTCTGTATGCCCCTCACCTTTGACAACACAGCTGAGGCAGGCACCCACCCCACAAGCCATCAAACCTTCTAACGAGACCTGCAGAGGAACTTGATGCTGCAAACAAATTTCTTGTACCGCCTCAATCATCGGCATGGGTCCGCAGGCAAAAACTGTCGCCAGTGGGTATTGATCAAGCTTCCGCTCCAAAACCTGAGTGACTAATCCCGCTTCACCCAAACTGCCATCTTCAGTTGAAACATAGGTTTCAACACCAAGACGCTCAAACTCTGTCACGGTGATGATATCATCACGGGTTCTTCCTCCCATCAACAGGCGCACCCTGGATGTTTCAACCAGCTTTTCAGCTAAAGAATAGAGTGGGACAAGACCGATTCCTCCACCCACCAGAATCTTTTCTTCTGCCGCCACTCCACAATCAAATCCGGTCCCCAACGGCCCCAGTAATTCAACCGGATCACCATAGTGCAAACCCTGCATGATTCCAGTACCATCCCCTACCACTTTGTAGATAATTTCAATAAATTCCTTCGCTGGCATATTGTCACAATCTGCCGGCATAAAACCGACCCGGAAGATTCCAAATGGCCGCCGCAACAAGGGCAGTAGCGATCGCTGCACCCGAAACATGACAAATTGCCCAGGGTGGGAAGCCTCACTGTAACCGGGTGCTAAAATTTTCATCCGAAAGTAGCCAGGCGATATTTCCTGATTTGACAGGACGATCGTCTTAAGATTTTTCATGAAATTGACTCCTGAAATTTTTGATCATCAAATCTTTTCACCATAACAATGGCATCTTCACCATCTCGATAGTAAGCCTTACGAATTCCACTCTGCCTGAATCCAGAACGCTGATAGAGGTTTATTGCAGCTTGATTTGCAGCCCGAACTTCGAGCCAGACAGAAGTGAGTTTTTCTGACCGGCAACGGCTAAATGCCTGCGTCATCAACCGTGCGGCAATCCCTTTTCTCCTTAGTTCCGGCGCTGTCGCCAGATTTAGAATTTCCATCTCTCCGCCGATCAACCAATAACAGATATAACCGACAATCTGGTTTTCGATCTCACAGACAAGCAGCGTCGCGACAGGGTTTTCCAACTCCTGAACAAACTGTTGCTGCGACCATGGCAGAGGGTAACAATCCTCCTCTATCCGCACCATAACCGCCAGATCGGATTCTGCAACCACCCGGATCGAGCAACGCTCCTGAGCTATTCCATTGCGATTCAATCGAGCTTCTTTTCCGTATAAATTCAAGTTGACTGCAAGATGATAAAATTCTGCTAAAATTAACATATTTCGGCAGTTCAATACAGGGAAAGATCGATCCCGAAAAAAGTATAATCCACCGGGTTGAAATCATCAGGCAGTGATTGACAAGCCACCCCCTGAATGGTCTAATGCCGACCATTTTAACAATCAAGGAGTCATAAATTGAGTACTGACAAACCGATCACCTATAAAGATGCCGGAGTCGATATAGATGCAGGCAACCACTTTGTTGATCTGATCAAACCACTGGTGAAGCAGACGTCCCGTCCCGAAGTTCTTACTGACATCGGTGGGTTTGGTGGTCTTTTCTCACTCAATAGTAGCAAATATCAGCGCCCTACTCTGGTTGCAGCGACCGATGGTGTCGGCACCAAGCTGAAACTCGCCTTCATGCTCGATAAACACGATACCGTCGGCATTGATCTGGTCGCAATGTGTGTCAATGATATTATTGTACAGGGGGCGGAACCGCTGTTTTTTCTGGATTATCTGGCAACCGCTAAATTATCTCCCGAACAGGCTGTCGAAGTGGTAAGAGGGATTGCCGAAGGGTGCAAGCAAGCAAACTGTGCGCTGCTCGGCGGTGAAACAGCTGAGATGCCCGGAATGTATTCAGGTGGAGAATATGATTTAGCAGGGTTTTCCGTTGGCGTCGTTGACAATGATAAAATTATTGATGGTTCAACCATCACAACCGGCGATCAGATCATTGGTATTGCCTCCTCAGGTTTGCATTCCAACGGCTTTTCTCTGGCCCGAAAAATCATTTTAGAAACGCTGCAACTCGATCTGACTGACCAACCCGATAATTTCGACAAACCTCTTGGAGAAGTGCTCCTGACCCCGACCCGAATATATGTCAAGAGTATTCTCAACCTGATAAAAGACTTTGAGATTAAGGGAATTGCTCATATTACTGGTGGAGGGCTACTGGAAAATATCCCCCGGATTTTACCCCAGCATTGCAAAGCGGTCATCACTAAGGGGAGCTGGGAGAAACCGGCGATTTTTGAGCTGCTGCGTCAAGGTGGCAATATCACAGAAAATGAAATGTATCGAACTTTTAACTATGGGATCGGTATGATCCTGGTGGTGTCAGCAAAGGAAGCTGAAGATGTCATCGGGCGTCTCGCTGGTTTCAGCGACAAAGCCTACTTAATTGGGGAAATATCCGAAGCTGACACACCAGTGGTTGAACTCGTCTGAATAAAGCGTAACAAGTTGTAGAGAATAGAAACCATGAGCGAAAAACAAAAACTACGTCTGGCAGTCCTTGCTTCTGGTGGTGGGACAAATCTGCAGTCAATTATTGACCGATGCGGACAAGGACTACTGGATGCTGATATCTGCCTGGTGATCAGCAACAATCCCGGGGCAGGTGCGCTGGAACGAGCCACCCGGACAGGGATCAAAACCGCCTGTATCAATCATCGCGAGTTCGACAGTCGCGAAGACTTTGATCAAGCAGTTATAGCAACTCTGCAAGAAGCTAAGATTGAACTGGTTGTCCTGGCCGGTTTTATGCGCATTATTTCAGCACCGTTTCTGCGAGCTTTTCCGCAGAAAATCATCAATATCCACCCTTCCCTGTTGCCCTCTTTTCCGGGGTTGCACGTTCAACAAAAAGCCCTCGATTATGGCGCAAAGATATCTGGCTGCACTGTCCATTTTGTTGATGATGGAGTTGATACCGGGCCGATCATTGTCCAGGCTGTTGTCCCGATACACCCTGATGATTCTGAAGAGAGTCTTGCTGCCCGGATTCTTGAACAAGAGCATAAAATCTATCCACAAGCGATCCAGTGGATTGCGGAAGGACGAATCAAAGTTGTTAACCGCCAAGTAAAAATTGCAGGCGGTGAAATATCTGCAGCAACTCTGACCAATCCTTCCTCCCCTGACGAATGAAGCCAAAAACCATGCGCCCGATACTCGTCAGCAGTTGCCTCCTCGGCCTGAAAACACGTTACGATGGAACTGATAATTACTCTCAAGCCGTGATTGAGTATATCAGGGAGAATCGACTTACCCCAATTCCGGTTTGTCCTGAGCAATTGTCCGGGCTATCGACTCCCCGTCCAAAATGTTGGTTCAGTCGTGGTGACGGTGAGGCAGTCCTTTCCGGCAATGGTGAACTGTGCAATGAATGGGGAGAAGATGTTACGGAAGTGTTCCTGCATGGGGCAGAAGAATGTCTTAGAATTGCGGTTCTGACCGATTGTAAACAGGCAATTCTGCAACAACGCAGTCCCTCCTGTGGCTCACAAAAAATTTATTTAAAAGATCAGTTGATTAAAGGGGTTGGCGTCACCACGGCATTGCTGACCAGGAATGGTTTGAAAATTTTTGCTGATGATAATTTACCCGACAAAAACCCCTGAAAATATTTGCATCCAAGAACAATATATGTTACTAATGCGCGTTCGAATCTTTTAGGAGGAATGACGAAATGTCAAAACAATGTGCAATCTGCGGGAAAAAGCCTGTATCCGGAAACAATGTAAGCCATGCGCACAACAAAACTCGTACCGTGTGGAATCCAAATCTGCAAAAGATGAGAGCCATCCAAAATGGTTCTGTTAAGACGATCAAAGTCTGTACTCGCTGCATCCGTTCAGGCAAAGTACAAAAGGTCGTTTAAATTTAGCCTGACAAAAAATTCAAAATCAAAGGGATGGTCGTTATGACCATCCCTTTTTCTCGTTGAACTCGAAGGGCTACTTCCCCAAGTAAGCGACCGCATCAATTTCCACCATCGCCCCCTTGGGTAATGCGGAGACCTCTACCGTTGCCCTGGCGGGGGCAACTTCACCACAAAAGCTGGCATAGGTTTCATTAACAACGGCAAAATCACCTAAATCTGTCAAATATATAGTGGTTTTTACAACAGAGTTAAAATCAACCCCGGCAACACTGAGAACCTGCTTTAAGTTTTCCAGAGATTGCCTGGTCTGCTCCTTAACACCACCGGTCACCAACTCACCGGTTTCAGCAACCAATGGCACCTGACCGGAACAGTAGAGAAAATCTCCTGCCTTTATTGCCTGAGAATAGGGACCAAGTGCCGCTGGAGCTTTAGCTGTCTCAATTTTAGTTAATCGCATAAATACCTCTTAAATAGGTTATTAATCTGCAACTTAATTCTTGATTCGCTCAACCCGGAGCACACCCTTGACTTTTTTAATCTCACGAATCACCCGATTCAGATGCTCAAGATTCTCAACATCAATCTCAAATAAATTTGTCCCTTTCTTATCACCACTGGAATGAACATTGGCACTGCAAATATTTGCATCCGCATCTGCTATCGCCCCTGATATTCCTACCAGCATCACTTTCTGATCAGAACAAATAACTTGAATTTTAACCGGTCGAGTGGTTTTACGCTGCATATCCCACTCAATATCGACGCGGCGATCAGTATCGCTGGCCAAAAC
>JAUVCS010000142.1 GCA_030590745.1 Desulfuromusa sp. | reverse complement strand
CATGGCCGAATAAAAAACCGCTATCGTAGGGGCGATGACTCACTTTTTCTAATTCTTCCCGCCAGGAAGGATCAATATCGTTCGGATCAGCACAGAGGCGATCAATAGCATCACGATAGACACGGGCCGCCGTAGCGACATAATAGAGGCTCTTCATCCGCCCCTCGACCTTAAAACTGTCGATCCCAGCAGCAATCAATTGCGGCAGTTGCTCGACCAGGCAGAGATCACGACTGTTCATGATATAGGTGCCACGATAATCCTCCTCGATGGCGAAGCTCTCCCCCGGTCGTGTTTCTTCAACCAGGGCATAATTCCAGCGGCACGGCTGAGCACAATCACCGCGGTTGGCACTCCGCCCGAGTAAGGCTGTCGACAGCAGACAGCGTCCCGAATTGGCAACACACATCGCCCCATGAACAAAACATTCCAGCTCGATGGTCGTCTCTCCAGCAAAACCACAGATATCTTCAAGGGTCAGCTCCCGCGCCAGATTGATCCGGCTGACACCACTATGACGCCAGAATTCAGCAGTCTGCGGATTACAGCTGTTACTCTGGGTTGAAAGGTGGATCGTACGGGATGGATCAACCCGGAAAATCGTTGCCAGCACCCCTGGATCGGCAATAATATAGGCATCCAGATCCAGCGGTTTCAGTTCTTCAAGCAAATCTTCGAGTAGCGGGAATTCGTCGGGGCGTAGCGAAGCATTGAGAGTGAGATAAAGTGCAACACCGGCCTCATGCGTCAACTGTCGGGCGGTCTGTAACTGGTCGATATCAAAATTCCCGGCATGTGCCCGCAAACCAAAATCGGCAGTTCCCAGGTAAACCGCATCGGCCCCGAACCTGATTGCCGTTTTCAGCTTGTGCATATCCCCGGCCGGTAGTAGCAACTCAGGGCGTTTTTTATTATTTTGTGATGTCATTAAGCTTCCCTTGGAAAAATATCGGCGCAGCATAGCACAAACAGAATAACTGAGGCAGCTTTCAGGGGTAAAAAATAGTCACAGACCCTTCTGTTTGCTAGAATAGCTGGCACAGACACATAGGAGAAAACTATGCTTCTCGATCCCGACAATAAATATATCCAGGCTATCAATGACCATACTCTGTTGACTGGAGCAACAATTCTGGAAATTGGCTGCGGTACTGGGCGGATGACCAGTGATATAGCAAAATACGCAGCTAAGGTTGTTGCGACCGATCTGGATGAAACCATTCTTGCGCAGGCGAAAAAAAACACCTCTGTGCAGAATATAGAATTTCTCCATACTCCTGATGGTTTTCCTGATCTCCCGGAGCAATCTTTTGATCTGGTAATCTATACCCTGTCACTTCACCATATTCCACAAGACCGGATGGTCGACAATCTCCACCACTCGGGAACCCTGCTAAAAGAAGATGGGAAGATCATTGTCATTGAACCGGGGGACAGCGGTTCTTTCCTTGAAGCCAAGAAACGCTTTGGTGCAGGAAGTGGTGATGAGAGTGCCGTCAAAGCAGCGGCTCTTGATGCCATGCAAAACCTTGAGGGTTGGGAACTCAGTCCAACATACCACTTTAATGTCGATTTTCTGTTTGACAATGCAAATGATTTTTACACCAACAAGCTCCCCGCATATCAGGCAATGCCAGAGGAAAAACTCTCTAAACTACACCATTTTTTGCAGCAACATACAGGGCCACGAGGGATAATTTTACAATCAGCACGCCACCTGCACCTCTTAATTCGGACATTCTGATAGGAAAAATAGGACTTTATCTAGTTTTTTGGAATATTCTCATCTTTCCAGCTTGACAACCTGTTAAGAAAACTATAATTTTTACAGATTAGTTTTTATTGTTATTGTGTAAATCAGCTGTGGAGTTCTGTTAAACTGATGAGAGTTACCCACTCAACTCCGATAATCAGATTTATCCCAATCTTGGGGTTTGTTCTGCTATGCAGTTCTTGTGCTCCGACAACAGGCATTGCCCCATCGGGAGCATTAAAACAGCAACTCCACGAAATAAAACAGCAGCAGCAAGAGCAAGCGGCACAACTGCAGCAGTTACAGCACAAAATCAGTCAATTACAACAACAATTAACTGCAGAAAATTTAGTCTCAGCACAAATTCAAGATAATATTGAATCACCACAACAATCAGGAGCAACGTCTCCGATCATCATCGTACCAAGATCTCAGAGCCAAGTTATTCCGAATCAGGAAGCGGTCAAAATTGCTGCATCAGCATCATCGTACCTGGCAGCATTCTCTAATCTGGCAGCTGGAAACTTTACTGCTGCCGAAACGGGCTTTCAAGAATTTTTACGGGATTTTCCAGATCATCAGTACTCTCCAAACGCCCGTTACTGGTTAGCCAGTGCACAATTATCCCAAAACAAAACCAACTTGGCGATTAATAATCTACAACTCATTATTTCTGATCCGGATGCACAGAAAAAAACCCCTGCCGCACTCATGCAGTTAGCACAGGTATATCAACAACAGGGGCTACAGATACAAGCCGACAACGTCCTAGAACAGTTGCGTATCAATTATCCGGAAAGTCCGGAAGCGCAACATTTTTACCGGAGCGAGGAACCGATTAATTAACGGTTTACAGCTCTGTCTGAGAGGGAACTGATGACACGAATATGCTTTCGCTGGTTATCGCTGCTGGTTCTATTGCTGGTTTTATCAGGAACAAGCCTGGCAATTGCCGCTGAAGAACAAACTTACACAATCAAAAAAGGAGACACCCTGTGGGGTCTTTCTGAAAAGTTTATTGGTGATCCATACTATTGGCCAAATGTCTGGGCAAAGAATCCGGATATCACCAACCCCCACCTGATTTTTCCGGGGCAAAAGGTACGGATTCTGGATGGTCGTCTGGAAATTATTCCCGCCTATCCGGAAGCAGAAAAACCAGCTGTCGAAATAGCAGCTGAACCTGAGGATGTCGTCACAATCAAGGTAACCGGTGGTGATGGATTTATTCTGACCGATGAACAACCACTCGGGATATTGGTAGATTCAGTCGATAACCGGATTTTACTGTCAAAACATGATATTGTTTTTCTGGAGATGAATGACATATCAACTGTTGCCGTTGGTGACACCTACGGCATATACCAACGTAGCGATATGGTCAGAAACCCACACACCAATGAACCAATTGGAACCATGATGCTTAATCTGGGGTTCCTGCAAGTCACCGAATTTCTTGGTGAAACAGTCATTGCTAAAATTGGGGATGTTTTCAGTGAGATCACCCGTGGTGCGGAGCTGTTTGAATTCACTCCAAAACAGAAAGAAATCACCTTACAACGCGGTACAAGCGATCTGAAAGGGTATGTTATTACAGCACGGGAGGGAAAAGGGGCCCTGGCGACCAGTGATATTATTTTTGTTAACTTAGGCAGTGATGATGGCGTGGTCAGCGGAAACCTTTTTTACATTTCCCGGCCCCGGGAAGCCTCGGTTGAAATCATCAAGCATGCCAAAGAAATACAGTTGCCGGATGTCGTTCTTGGTGCTGCTATCGCGATTGAAACCAAGGCGAAAACGACTTCTGCTCTCATCATAAAAACTGTCGAGTCAATTTTTATCGGGGATGATGTTTCAGTTGTCACCCATTGACAGCTCGATGATTTCCCGATAGAAACATAAACAACAAAAAAAGGATTGGAGTCTCTTCAATCCTTTTTTTGTTGTCAAGTCGTATCACTTAGGTTGTCGTTCCAGGAGCTTGTTGATGAGATGGTCTCCTAGGGGGAGGGGATAAGAATGAATGCTGCACAACAAGCGTTATTGAGACTCCATCTGACCCCCGGTCTTGGGCAGATCGCTCTATTTAAACTCCACCAATATTTTTCTGACTTCAGTGCTGCCCTCCAGGCTCCACCACAACATTGGCGGGAAGCAGGTTTAACAGAAGCACTCTGCAATAAAGTTCCCGCAGAAAACGGAGAAAAATTTCAACAAGTCTATCGTAAGCTGGAATCGCAGCAGATTCGTCTGATCAGCTTTTGGGATGATGATTAC
>JAUVCS010000194.1 GCA_030590745.1 Desulfuromusa sp. | reverse complement strand
AATTACTTGAATTATACCGAAAATTACCGAACCTGATTCTCTTTCCTGCTGAAAAGGTGCTGAATATGAGTCATGTAGATTTTTCCGAACTGGCAGATAGTAAATTATTTACCGGCATAGCAAAGCAGGAGATAGAGTATCTCAGCTCTCTTTTTACCCGGACTCAGGTTGCTGAAGGGAAAACTGTTTTTATCGAGAATATGCCTGGAGAATCACTGTATATCATCAATCAAGGAGCTGTGCAGATTTCACAGATGCTCGCTGAAATCGATGAGCAGGCTTTAGTTTCCCTCGGTGCCGGTGATATTTTTGGTGAGATGGCCGTTATTGATGGGAAGAATCGTTTAGCAACCGCGCGGATTATGCAAGATGCGGTTCTGTACAGTTTAAACAGGAAAAGTTTCAATACTCTGGTGAGTGAGAAGCCGCGCCTGGGGTTGCAATTAACTTTGAATATTGTCCGAATTTTCAGTTCAAAAATACGCAGTGCAAAAAATGATTATCGGACCATGTTGACCGATAGTTTGCCGCGTAAGAGTTGATTTATCAGAACAACATAGGTTTTATTTGCCGGCAGCTGGACTGCCGGCTTTTTTGTTGAGTAATCGGCACTTACGTTATAAAATTCTGTTATAAATAAGTTAGCATCATTGTTTACCTCTGCGCTACCGATCCATTGATGGGAGAGAGCATGTCTGCGCTATTTAACCAGCAACTCATATTCGGACTGTTGGGCGGTCTGGGGATGTTTCTGTTCGGCATAAAAATTATGTCGGAAGGTTTACAGAAAATTGCCGGCAATAAGATGCGTAAAATTCTCGCAGCCCTGACGGATAACCGGTATATGGGTGCTCTGGTCGGGATTGCCCTTACGGCAATCATTCAGTCATCCGGGGCAACAACGGTGATGATGGTCGGCTTTGTTAATACTGGCCTGTTGTCATTGGTTCAAGCCATCGGAGTGGTCCTGGGCGCCAATATCGGGACAACCATCACGGCACAGTTAATCGCCTTCAATATTGGTCAAACCGCCCTCCCGGCAATCGGCCTGGGTGCCGGGCTTAAACTCTTCAGCAAAAATAAAAAATACACATATCTCGGTGAAATTATCCTTGGTTTTGGATTGCTGTTTTTGGGATTAACGACGATGAAGCACGCTTTCATCCCGTTGAAGGGCAGTGTCGATTTTCAACAGCTATTTATTCTGGTTGGTGATTACAAATTAGTTGGTGTCTTAATCGGTGCCCTCTTAAGCGTCATTGTCCAAAGCAGCAGTGCAACTATTGGTATTACCCTGGTTCTGGCAAGTTCCGGGTTGATCTCATTTGATGCGAGTGTGGCGCTTATTCTTGGGGAAAACATCGGAACAACGATAACCGCAAATATTGCCGCAATCGGCACCAACCTGGCGGCCAGAAGAACGGCCTTTTCCCATTTTTTATTTAATATTCTGGGAGTTCTCTACATTTTATTACTGATGCCGGTTTTTATCCGGCTGGTTGGTGCTATGACTCCTGGTGACGCTGACTTTGTCATTCAGACCCAAGCTCAAGCCACCAGTTATGCCGCGCAAATCGGGGATAAACCCTATATCGCTCGACACATTGCCAATGCCCATACTCTGTTCAATGTGATCAATACCCTGATTTTTCTCCCTCTGGTCGGGGTTCTGGCTAAACTTTCCACCCTGATTATCCGCGGAACCGATGATCACGAAAACCTGCAGGTCAAATTTATTGATGACCGGGTTTTAAATACCCCTCCGGTAGCAATCGGTCAGGCCCGCCGTGAAACAAAACGGATGGGACAAATTGCACTGGAAATGGTTGAAGAAACTTCCCTGTTTCTGGAAGATGGTCATACTAAAAGAATCCGCAGTTTGAAGGAAAAAGAGCAGCTGATCAATATCTTGCAGCGTGAAATCCTCGATTTTCTGGTCAAGTTGTCGCAGCGGGCGATTTCACCTGAAACCTCCAAAACACTTATCTCACTGATGGAAATTGTCAACAATTTTGAGCGGATAGGGGATCAATGTGAGGATATCTGGCAGCTTGGAATTCAAAAGTATGAAGGAAAGATTGTCTTTTCTCACTACGGTGAAAATGATGTAACCCTGATTGCGGAGAAAACCGGCGAATTTCTACAATTTGTCGTCAACGCTATGGAGAACGGGGATCAGGGTAACAGTGGCAAAGCTATTGAATATGAAGATGCTATCGAGGCTTTAGAAGAGAGCCTGGGTAAGAATCATCTTAAACGGTTGCACACCGGTGAATGCGCAGTTCAACCCGGTTTAGTTTTTATCGATATCCTCCATAATTACACAGAAATCGGTCATCTCACCTATAACATTTCTGCTGCCCTTATCGGGGAAGAATAGATGCGTGCAGTCATTGATATTGGCAGTAACACAATCCGGATGTTGCTGGGGGATTGTCGCAACGACACCATCATTCCCGAAAGCTATCATCGGCAGATAACCCGGCTAGGTGGAGATTTTTCTCCCCAGACCGGTTTGTCGGCAGCGGCCATGCAAAGAGCCTTGACGACCCTGCAATCCTATCAAGTTATTATTGCCGCTGCCGGTATTTCACAGGTTCGGGCGGTTGCGACCGCGGCTTTACGCCGGGCAAAAAATCGAGACGCTTTTCTTGCCAGCGTTGTTGCTGCCACCGGGATCAATATTGAGGTGATTGACGGAGAAGAAGAGGGCCGGCTGACAACTCTGGGGGCACTGTCGGTTATTGAACCAACACCTGAGGCTGCAATAGTGATTGATATAGGGGGCGGCAGTACTGAACTTATCTGCATTGTCGATGGAAAAACCTGCGTACAGAAAAGTTACCCCCTGGGGGTTGTCAGCCTTTGCGAGGGGTACTCTTCGGCAGCACAGCGACAGCAACCCATTGATGCGGTTGTTTTACAGTTTATTCAGGATCTGCAACAGCTTGGGCTGGCGGGGATCAATTACCAGTTTATCGGCACTGCCGGTACTATTACAACTCTGGCAGCGATCCATCTGCAGTTGAAGGAATACAATCAAAGTCTGATAAATAATCACGAACTATCAATAGATTGGCTATACCAGCTTCAGCAGGAACTTGAACTTATTTCTGTTCCGAAAAGAGAGTTGATACCTGGGATGGAAGAGGGGCGCGGGGATCTGATTCTTCCCGGCTTACAGGTATTATTAGCCCTGATGGAGCAATTTAAGTTTTCAA
>JAUVCS010000015.1 GCA_030590745.1 Desulfuromusa sp. | reverse complement strand
CATGTTTCTCTGCAATGCTGGTCGACGTAAATCGAGGTAGCGATATTTCAGACGGATATTTTCAGCGACCTCGGTAAATTCATCGACCATGAAGGGGGGAGTTTCAGAACGATTCAAAATCAGCAACTCACTGATTTCAATTTCAACTTCGCCGGTTTTCATCTTTGGGTTGACTGTTCCTTCAGGGCGCGGCGACACTTTTCCCCGCGCAGCAAGAACATATTCGTTGCGCACCTGTTCGGCCTTCTGGTGTGAAGTAGGGTCACGATCCGGATCAAGTGCCAGTTGAACGATCCCCTCACGGTCACGCAGGTCGATGAAAATCAATCCACCATGATCACGTCGTCTTTGTACCCAACCCATGACACAAACATCCTGGCCAATCTGTGCTGCTGTCAAATCACCACAACGATGAGTCCTTACCAAACTTCCAAGTTTATCGTTCAACACAAAATCCTCCAAAATGAGCCCTTCAGCTCTGATGTATTTATTGCTCAATCAATAATTATATAAACCGCTATCATCCAAGGTCAAGAAGAACTGGATATCTAACCAAATTTTTTTGTTAATGTAGCAACCAAAGTATCCAAAACAACAGACGATTGGCTGCTGTCTGACATATCCTTCAGTTGTGCTCGTCCAGATTGCAGCTCTTCTTCTCCGAGAATAAGAGTAAAGGCCGCATTAAACTTATTTGCTCTACGCATCTGTGCCTTCAGACTTTTCCCCATATAGTCCATTTCAGTCCGCACGCCAGCAGCTTGTAACTGTGACATCAGGATAAATGCACGATCAGCAGCTTCTTTCCCAAGAGCCGCAATAAAGAGTTGGGGTGATGCGGCAGTTATTCGCTGCTCCCCCTTCATCAGGACCAACCGCTCAAGCCCTATAGCGAAACCGATCCCAGGCAGTGCTGGCCCCCCAAGGCTTTCCACCAACCCGTCATAGCGTCCCCCGGCAGCAACAGCATTCTGCGATCCCAGTTGATCAGTGACCAGTTCAAAGGTCGTCCGAACATAATAATCCAAGCCACGCACCATCCGCGCATTAACTTCAAAGGGGATATGCAACGCCTCTAGATAGTTTTTAACTTGGGCAAAATGATCGCGACAAGGTGAGCACAAATGATCAAGCACTGAGGGAGCATCAACAGTCGCCGCCTGGCACCCTTGTGCCTTACAATCAAGAACCCGGAGAGGATTAGTTTGATAACGACGCTGACATTCCCCACACAAGCTGTCCAAGCGGGACTCAAGATAGTTAATTAATTCCTGTCGATATCCAGGACGGCATTCAGGGCAACCAAGAGAATTAATCTGCAGAGAGACTGAATCAATCTCTATCCGAACAAAATATTGATGCAGCATCGCCAGAACCTGAGCATCAATTTTTGCATCTTCGACCCCGACGACCTCAACCCCAATCTGATGAAACTGGCGATAGCGCCCTTTTTGTGGTCGTTCATAGCGAAACATTGGTCCCATATAGTAGAGTTTCGAAACAGGATCAAGATTATGGAGCCGGTTCTGAATAAAGGAGCGCATCACCGGAGCTGTCCCTTCGGGACGTAAAGTCAAAGAGTTCTCGCTCTTATCGCTGAAAGTGTACATCTCCTTTTCAACAATATCGGTGGTTTCGCCAATAGACCGGCAGAAGAGTTCGGTCTTTTCTGCTATTGGAGTTCTGATTTCAGAAAAACCATAGAGTCCAAAAACGTCACGGGCACTCTGTTCCAAAAACTGCCAGGTTTCCACCACCCCAGGCAAAACATCATTCATCCCTTTAATTGCAGTTACACTCAAAACTTCGACCTTTTTTTTATTATTCAATTGACTCAAGGTTAACGGGGGTTACGCAGACGAGAGAAGATACCCTATTTTATGTTGATCTGAAAGGGGGGTAATCGATATTTTCTAAATTATTTCAGATTCTTTGTCAGTGGTTTATCTTTGGGGATTGATTGAAATCAGGTTGGCAAAATAGGAACTTACAGTCTATCCATCTTCTTCTGGAATATCTATCACTCCACAAATAACATTCCGGCTCACCTTACCGGCATACATTGCCCGATCAGCTAAGTCCAGCAGCTCTTTCTTTTCAGTCGCATCGGTCGGAAAAGTTGAGAATCCTGAGGTAACAGTCAAATGACTCGGGGTTCCTTGCTCATGAAGAAAAGTATGCGTTTCAATCACCTGCCGAATTCTCTCGGCAACAATTCGCGCAGTACGATCATCTGTCTCGACCAATATGGCAGCAAACTCATCTCCA
Source organism: Desulfuromusa sp. (assembly GCA_030590745.1). Lineage (GTDB taxonomy): Bacteria > Desulfobacterota > Desulfuromonadia > Desulfuromonadales > Geopsychrobacteraceae > Desulfuromusa. Next base: position 8,389 of record JAUVCS010000015.1, on the reverse strand, counting down.
CCAAAACGAAATAACGTATCGACATCCCGGACACAACCAGCTAACAGGTGACCAACTTCCTGAAGTGCTGCACTTCCGGCTAAGTGTCCATAACTATCGTTAATCTCCTTGAAACGATCCAGATCAAGAAATAACAGGGAGAACCTCAATCCATACCGTTGTGAACGCCGGATTTCACGGCTCAATGAAAGCTGCATGTAGCGGTGATTATACAATCCGGTCAGATCATCAGTATACATCAGCTCTTGAGCATCCTGATAACGACAAGCATTGGCAAAGCCAAGGGTCACTTGTTCACACAGATAGCGCAAATCAGCCAAAGGGACTCGTTCAGTTAAATTATCAGCCACACCACAGATGATAACCCCCCCCTTGACAACATCACCATCACGTAACGGTAACACCCAGATCTGCTCCTGCTGTTGCCGCAACTTAAGCAGCTGAGTAGCCACCTCTCCTGTAGGCTGATAGAGACCAATTTGTCCATCCAACTGCGGCAGCAAAATATCAATCAACTGTTCCGCAATTTCAGCTGGCAACTTTTTTGTTTCGATCAGAGCAGGGACAACACCTGTTTTAATGGTGAAAGCACAGCCGATAGTGGCGCCCATCTCACGCAACAAAGCAACCAGAGACTGAGAGATGAGTCGTTCCAGGTCGATCAAAGAGGATAAGGATTGGCCGGTTTGAAAAAGGTGAATCTGCCGCTGCAGCTGATCATTTTCTGTCAGAAGATTGCGCTGCGCCAGACAGTTGCGCACCAGATGCTTCAACTCCTCAGGATCAAACGGCTTAACCAGATAATCATGAGCGCCATTCTTCAGTGCATCAATAGCTGTTTCCAGACTGGCATGCCCAGTCACCAGAATAACCTCTGGAGGATTCGGTAGAGCTTTGGCCAAACGCAGAACTTCCAAGCCATCTGTCCCCGGCATAACCATATCGGTCAATACCAGATCAATCGAGCGCTGCTGTAACAACAAAATTGCATCATCACCATTGTCACAGACATCGACCTGATAACCCTCTTCCAATAGCAAATCGCTATAGAGCTTACGGAAAAAGAGTTCATCGTCAACAATTAAGATACTTGATTGGACAGAAATGATAAGCCTCCTATAATTAATAGTGATAATTAACAGATTCCAGCGGGAACTGTCAACGGAAAAGACCCCTCTCCCAATGCTTGACCTGCCAGCCCTGCTCAGAATACTGGGCCTGAAGCGTGCCTGAAAAATCAGTTCGATAAAGAGGAATGTTTTTCTCCTGCAGATAACCGACAACCGATCTATCCGGCAGGTGATAACGGTTCTGGTAGCCGACAGAAACCAGACAGGACTTGGGTTGTAACTGATCAATGAGCTGGTCAGTTGCCGAAAACCTACTACCATGATGAGGTAATTTCAAGAGTGAGACCGGCCCCGGCAATCCTGCTGATAAAAGTTTCTCTACCCCTTTTTCCTCCAGATCACCAGTCAACAGCAAACTATTCCCTTCGCCATGATCATAATACATGACCAGAGAAGTGTCATTCTTACGGCTGTTGTGCACGGCGCCATTATAGATATGCAGAGTACCGGATGTCCAAAAAGGGAGTTTAGCCCATCCAGAGGGTGCAATCTTGACCGGAATCTCTTTTTTCTGCAAAACCTCCCGTAACTGATAATCTAATTTGGCAGCGGGCTGGCCAATCCAGAACTCGCCCACCGGAAAATTGTCCAGAACAAAAACCAGCCCCTTACGGTGATCCAGATCATCATGAGTCAGAACAACAGCAGTAAGCTCGGTCACCCCCAACTCAGCAAAAGCCGGCGCCAACAGCCGCTCGCCAACATCAAACCGGTCGCTGTAGAAGCCACCACCGTCAATCAAAACTGCCTCCCCACGATTGTTCCGCAACAGCATCGACTCACCCTGTCCGACACTGAACATGGTCAATGAAACCGGCGACGATTGGGGCTGTGGTAATTGCCAAAGGATGGCGGCAGGCAATAAGCAGATAACGACAAATCGCAATCTTTTTGTCTTGATGATTTTGGGAAATAACAGCAACGGCAAGATAAGCAGAGCAACTGCCAGATTCTGCCAATGGGAAAGGAATAGATAGCTGCCACTACAGCCAGGAAGCGCTGTAAACCAGCTCACCAGCAGCAAGATAAAATCCAGAACAAAACCACAAAGCTGAAATAACAGTTCTGCCAGCGGTGGTAAAAGTGGATAAAAGAGCAATCCGGAAAAACCAATCGGTAGAGCTAACAGCGTGACAATTGGGACACAGATAAGATTTGCGACAACCCCGATAGGTGCCAAGAGATGAAAATTAAACAGGACAAGAGGTAAAGTGCTCAGCATTGCTGCAAAAGTCACCAGAAACAACTGAACAGGATAACGAAAATATAAGGGGAGGTTTCTCCCCTGATGTTGCCACAACGGTTGCCAGAGAAGAATCCCGGCAGCACCGGAAAATGAGAGTTGCCAACCTGCCTGCCAGAAGAGCAATGGATTCACCAGCAGGGATAAAAGGGCAAGAGAAGCCAGCAACAGCAGGGGGTTCACGTAATAACGCCAGCAGAGAAACATCGCCACTAAACCGGCAATAACAAAAGCCCGGCGGGTGGAAACAGCATCACCGGTCAAGAGTAGATAGCCAAACAATAGGGGGAGAAGCAGCAGGGGTAAAATCCGTTGTGGTGGTTGCCAATTGAGTAACCGGGGAAAACACCGATAAAAATAGAGCAGGAGTCGATAACCAAGTAAAGCAATCATTCCCAGATGGAGTCCAGAAATGGCAAAAAGATGACTGATACCACCCTTTGCCAGAGTTTTTCGTATGGAATCAGGAATCACCCGCCCCTCACCCAATACCAGCGCCCTGACCAGATAAGCGCGGTTCTCCGGCATCAGACCCTGAATAGTTTCAGCAATCCGACTGCGCCATCTAACAACCCACCGATTGATACTATTTTTTTGCCGGTTTAAGATGGTTATTTTATCAATATTTTTAACCCAGGCCGTCATATCGACATGCTGACTGGCCAGATAGCGGGGCCAGTTAAATTCACCCGGCATACCAAAAAGACGCGGCTGACGTATCCGACTTTTACAGCGAATGAGATCACCGGGAAACAGCTGATCAGTCCCTTCACCCATATAAATACGGACCAGCAGTGGCGATTTCAATGGTATCGGCTGATCTTTTATCGCCACCGAACCGGCACGCAATTCAATCCAACTCCGTCCGTCAGTGAGTTGCCTGATATCTGTGACGGTCCCGGTCAAAGTAACCTTTTGTGCCAGTTGATCGATGTGAATAATTTCTTGACGGGATGGAAACTGAAGGGGATAGCGCAAATTTGCAACAACGGAGACAGCAAGAAACAAAAAGATAAGAGAAAACCGGGGGTAGCGACGTAGCAGGAAAAATAGCAAACCAGAACAAACGACAAACCACCAACCGGGAGAGCTTGGTAGTGGATAGATTGGAGCCAGAAATAAGCCGACAATAGTTGCAGACAAGGCGATGAGTATCGGCTGCATTTCCCCCTCCCGAGTTGCAAATCAATAAAAGCCTAGAGCATCAAGTTTGAAGCTGATCAGGGTTTCGCTTTCTTTTCAGCTTTACCTTCCTTGCCACTTTCCATCTCACGGATAAATTCTTCAGCCAGTGCAACATCCTTTTTACAGCCGATAAATACCGGTGAACGTTCATGAATCTGCTCTGGTTGTATATCTAAAATAGGTTGTCGGCCATCGGAAGCGGCCCCTCCTGCCTGCTCGATTAAAAACGCCATTGGACTCAGTTCGAACAATACGCGCAATTTCCCCTGTGGCTTATTCTGCAGATGCGGGTAGAAGAAGATCCCCTCACCTTTGAGCAAAACCTGGTTGATATCAGGAACAAAGCCACCACTGTAACGAAGCTTGACCCCACGCTGCTCCAATTTACTGATAAAGGCCTCAACTCCCGGGGTATAGAGATTCCGTTGTCCACCAGGAGAATAGAGATTCCCCTGCGGCTTGATAGTGATATTCTCTTGTAGCAGAGTATATTCTCTCAACATATTCATGCCGAATTCATGAACTCCCTTGCCGACACTGTAAACCAACGTTGTTCGCGGTCCGTAGAGAATATACAACGCAGCAACCTGCTTGCGTCCCGGTTGCAGCAGATCACACCCCTGAAAAATAGAAACAATCGTGCCAACAGCCAGGTTGACATCAACCAGAGAAGATCCATCCAACGGGTCAAAAGCCACCGAATATTTTCCACCGCAGTCAGGAGAGACCGGAATAATTTCATCCATCTCCTCTGACATCATATTGGCAACCACCCGGGAATGATCAAGCCGTTTACGCAGAATTCGGTCTGCAAGGACATCCAGAGCTAACTGTTGCTCCCCGTAAAGATTGGAAGTACCAGCCACTCCCAGATCACCGGTGCTGATAGAGTGAATAATATATTTGGACGCTTCGGCAATCTCAGAGATCAAATGGATCAGGTTCTCTTCAACATAGTGTTCCCGCAAATGTCGCCGCAAATCGATCTGGAATTTTGTTTTTCCCGGTCTGCTCATTGGACTGAAATCTCCCTGATTCAGTTAAGCCAGTTTCCGCATGGAAGCCGACAATTGACAGTGCGCCTTAAAAACTACCTACTGACAAACCAACTACGTACTTTTTCATGGATCAGCATTTTAGCTTAATTTATACCAATCTGCAACCATGAACCTGAATTAATTTTCATTATTGGTCGCAGAGTCCTCACCAATATGCAAATCTGAAATAGATTGGCTGCCACCTAACCCTTTCTCCAAGGTTGGATATTGCAGCTTAATCGCAAGCTTTTCAACCATCTTTTGATTGGACATCCGCCGTGACTCTTTTAAAAATGAGAAGGTCAGTGGATTCATCATTTTTTCTGCCTCAGCCCAGCTCAACTGCTGTGGCTGTGGAAGATCATATCTCTCTGCGACCGCCATGAAGTACTGGCTCATACTGCTCTCTTCGCCATCACAAACATTGAAAATGTCCCCATCTTCCCCTTTTTCCATCGCCGCCAGGCAAATCTGCACCAGATCAAGGCTATGAATTCGATTAGTCCTCGGTGCATCTTCCGCAATCAGCACCTCATGCCCTTTTTGTAACTGGGCTATCGGCAACCGTCCCGGGCCGTAAATACCTGTCACCCGGAGGATAACCAGCTCAAATCCAAACTTATCGGCCTGGTCACGTAACTGATTTTCAGCACTGACGCGACGTTTTGCCCGACTCGACATTGGATTGAGCGGGGTTTCCTCCGTCACCAGCGCATCGCCACAATCACCATAAACCCCACTGGTACTGATATATACAATCTTGGCGGGATAATTATCCGGTGACAGCTTGCGGCAAAAATTCAACATCCGGAAATCGCTTGAGCCGCCTCCCTGCGGGGGCATGAGATAGAAAAGTTTCCTCCCCAGCAAAGGAAGTTCCGGGACATCCTCCTGATAATCAAAATTGGCGATAATTGTCTCTATCCCGGCTGATTGAGGAACCTTGGTTCCCTCTTCAAAATGGATCGTTGCCTGGACCTGATGATTCTGCTTAATCAACTCTCGAGCCACCCGAAAACCGATATCACCACAGCCTATAATTGTATAATCACTCACATTTTTCTCCCGCTTCTATTGCAGACTCTTATTCACAATTTCGTAAAGATCACTTGAAAGATCCATTTTTTGCAAACGGATCAATTGTTGTTCCATCAGCTTCCGACGGTTTATTTCCAGATGTTTCCAGCGAGTCAAGGGAGCTGCCATTCGCGCCGCCACCTGGGGATTTTTCTGATCAAGGATAATGATCTGCTCTACCAGCAATTTGTATCCAGCTCCATCGGAACGATGAAAAACTGCCATATTCTGGTAAAAAGCACCGAGCAATGCCCGCACCCGGTTCGGATTACTCAGACTGAAATCAGCATGCTGCAATAAATTCTCAATCTCGGTAAACGTTTCACTTCGATGGCTGAGCGCCTGAATGGTGAACCATTTATCAAGAAGTAATGGCTGCTGCTTCCAACTCTGATAAAAATCATCGATAACATCCTGTCGATCAACGCTGGAACTATCGACAAGTGAGGCGAAAGCCGCTAACCGATCGGTCATATTTACCGCATTTCGGTACTGCTGCAAACATAGCTCATCCGTCTCCCGTTGTTCCAATCGAACCAGCAGCGACAGGCAGAAGTTACCCAGGCTGCGCCGCCCAACCGCAGCGGGATCGAGAGAATAATCCTCTGTCACAGTGAAACAGTCAGAATAACGTTCCAACAACAGCGGTTGATTCTCCCGCGCCAACTGCAGAACAGCCTGGTCACGAACCGTTCTGATCAGCTGCGGATCAAAGCCATCAAGCTGATCCGCCAGATATTGCTCGCTCGGCAGAGTCAATAACTGTGCTAACAGACTTTGATCAACCTGACGGTCAGATAGAGCTTTTCTCCAGGCCGCAACAAAGCCCGCTTGCAGGGCAGCGCGCCCCCCGCTCTGGCGACTCTTGTAGATCCGCAACAGTTCAGTCAATGCCAGAGTCTGCCCGGCATCCCAACGATTAAAAGCATCACTGTCGTAAGCCATACGGAAAGCTAATTCATCATCAGTAAAATCACACTCCACCCGGACTGGTGCAGAAAATCCCCGCAAAGGAGAGAGAACCGGTTGCTGGGTCATCCCGACAAAAGTAAATTCCTGCTCGGCATCAGTCAGATTCAACACTCGTGTTGTTGTTCCGGGTTGCCCCTCTCCCGTCAACTGCAGCGGCAAATCTTCCCCGGTGGCAGCGATTAAACCAACGGCAATGGGGACATGAAAGGGCTGTTTCTCTTTTTGCCCCGGAGTTGCCGAACAACGTTGCGAAATTTTCAGCGTCAAGGTGCGCTGGTCACGGTTGTAAACCTGCTTAATCGTTACCTGCGGAGTTCCCGCCTGCCAATACCAGCGTTTGAACAGGGTCAGGTCAATGGCTCCGGTCTCTTCCATTGCTGCGACAAAGTCATCACAAGTGACCGCCTGCCCATCATGTCGATCAAGATATAATTTGATCCCGGCAATAAATTTCTCTCTACCAAGGAGAGTCTGCATCATCCGGATAACCTCCGCACCCTTGTTGTAGATTGTTGTGGTGTAGAAATTATTAATCTCCTGATAAGCAGCCGGTCGTACCGGATGGGCCATCGGACCAGCATCTTCGGGAAACTGGAACTGCCGCAGAATCCGCACATCATCAATCCGTTTGACCGCCTCTGAATTCATATCGGCAGAGAACTGTTGATCGCGAAAGACCGTCAACCCCTCTTTCAAACTGAGTTGAAACCAGTCCCGACAGGTCACCCGGTTACCGGTCCAATTATGAAAATATTCATGTCCGATCACCGATTCAATTCCCAGATAATCAGTGTCGGTTGCCGTTTCAGGGCGGGCCAGAACATATTTGGAATTAAAAACATTCAACCCTTTATTTTCCATCGCTCCCATATTGAAATCATCAACAGCGACAATCATAAAGCGATCAAGGTCGTATTCCAGACCGAAAGTTTCTTCATCCCACTGCATCGATTTCTTCAGTGACAGCATGGCGTGATCACAATAGTTGCCATTGCGTTCTTCAACATAGATCTGCAGCAGTACATCGCGCCCTGATGTGGTGGTGTAATAATCCTCCAGACACACCAGGTCACCCGCCACCAGAGCAAACAGATAGCTGGGTTTAGGATAAGGATCTTCCCATACGGCATAATGGCGTCCACCAGGCAATTCACCCTGCTCCAGTAGATTCCCATTACTGAGCAACTTGGAGTATTTTTGCTCCGCCTCTATTCGCACCTTGAAGCGGGCCAGCACATCGGGTCGATCGGGATAATAGGTGATACGCCGAAAGCCCTCCGCCTCACACTGGGTACAAAAATTCCCACTGGTCAGATAAAGCCCCTCCAGAGCCGTATTATTAAGGGGATCAATCCTGGTTTGAATTTCCAGAGTAAACTTTTCCGCTACCGGGACGATCTGCAGGCTTTTATCATCCTGAACGTAATCGTTTGAGCTGAGCGCTGTTCCATCCAGCTTAACCGCCAGTAACTGCAACTGCTCCCCATTCAAATATAGTGGTTCCAACTCACCATTTCGATCAGGATTCAGAAACATATGGAGAATTGAGTCAACCCGGGTTGAAGAATCGTCCAGGGTAAATTTTAATTCAACTTGTTCGACCAGATAAGCGGGAGTTTTGTAATCTTTAAGATAGATTGTCTGGGGAGTTTTCGAAATATTATTCATTGTCATCTATGTCCGTATGTTCAGGTGTTTTCTCTCTACTCTTCTTAATAGAGACTATATTTTTGCAACATCTATTC